>JAYVNW010000740.1:0-7185 GCA_043758225.1 Candidatus Kuenenia sp.
ACAATCTGATGAGCAATGATGGTCGAATCCGGACGACGAAGATCCATCACACAGATGAAGCCGCCGGGCTTGATCATCCGGCGGATTTCATGCCAGAACGCCATTGGCTCTGGCAAATGATGCAGAAAGTCCTTGGAAAGCACCGCGTCATATGAGCCGACGGGCAATGGCAACATGGGAACATAGCCCTCGACAGCCTGAATATTCGCGTCGAGGCTGTTGCTGCTTATGGCTGCCGACGCATGTTGAATCATTTTCTGTGAACCATCAATGGCCGTAATCTTCAATTCGGGACGGATCTTTGCCAGCCGAATCATCACGTCCCCTGGCCCGCACCCAATATCAAGCACGGTCGAGACTGTGCCTGGCATGAGATCGACGACAATGTCCACGTATCGCTGATTCGACGCACCAAAATTCGCCGTCGCGTATGCCTGACATTGAGCGACATCCGTCATCAATTCTGGTTCAAGGATTCGCAGCATTTTTATCTTCAGGCTTAAACTTTGGACAAACGACAGAAGAATTCTGAGCACCAAAGCATACTTTGAAATGAAGTTTGTGTCAGGTATCCGCATCTGGTTTCAGGAAGCTCTAAGGTGAGCGACAGAAACAAGTCTATCAAAGATGTAGCCCTACTGAATGTATTCGACCTGGGACAGGTCGAATTACGCAGGCTGATCTGTCCTCAGATCTGCAGCCTTAACTTGGTCGATCGTAAGCGGTTGCCTCGCCTGCTGCTCGGCAATGGCTATTCCTTTCCTGCCGATCTCCTGACAACAACTCCCCCACGTTCAGCGCAATAAAAAACACTGCTTTGAAGGTTCAACCCTCAAAGCAGTGTCGTCAGCAGTCCGAATTCTTTTTGAACCGTTACCTGATTACCAGTTTTTTGGATGCAGGATCCAGTACCACTTGTCTTTTTCTTTATTGAAGTTCAACTGCCAATAACCATCGTCCCATTCCAGTGAGACTTCACGCCATCCCATTGGTACCTGTGGGTACGGATAAAACGGTCCAATATAAGGGAACGCACTGGCACTGTATTGGGTAGGATAGCTGACTGCCGCTGAGTTTGGATACTGAGCGTATGCTGGCCATGCATGTCCGGGCAACTGTGGATTGTTAAAGCTGGTTGGAGCATAACCAGACGGTGATGGCGGCATTGATGGATCAGTCATCATGCCCGGCTGAGTATATCCAGCTGGCATCATCTGTGGTGCATACTGCTGCTGCTGCATGCCCTGAGCCATCCGGGAATTGTAGGCTGTCTGAGTGACAGGCCCCGCAACACGCAACTGATTATTCACGCTCTTCACGCCGTTGATCTGCGAAACCGTTGCCCCAGCAACCTGACGCTGCTGCAGTGTTGAAACGTCACCGATCAAAGTCGCCACACCAGCGTTGTAGCGAATTTCGATTTCATAGCCATCTAGACCGACGCCTGCCAGAGTATCACTAATCTGCTGAGCAACCGCCTGATTATCGACTACCGGACGAGCCGAAACTGCAGGAACCGCAACGCTCTGAACCTCTTGCGTCTCTCCGCTCACCTGACGGATTTTTGATTTGCCGCTCGCCGATTCAGCGTGGCCAGCGCGTGAAACCTGCGACTCAAAAAGCTCAGCCTTCTTCGTGGCCGATGCCTGCTGCACGGTGCCCTGAGCATCCGCAGTGAATCGCAGATTGTTTTCAACGCTCTCGACGCCAGGTACTGTCTGAGCGAGACGCTGAGCAAGTGCTCGGTCACTTGCCTTGAAGACTTTGCCTTCAAGCACAGCAACGCCATTCTGAACTTCGACGCTTACGCCGGAGCCCTGAATTGATGCGTCCTTCATCGCAGCAATAATCTGATTGGCCTGAGTCTGGTTTTGTTCTTTTTGGGCGGTGCCAGAAAACGGCGTCCGCAATCGAGTGCCAAGGAAACCATCTGCACTGGCGGTCGCCTGGCTTGATGCCAGTACTCCCAGGACCAGTAACCACTTACCGTACTTTCGCATGAAAGTTCTCCTCCGTGAGTACCTTCCGTTCCGGACTGCTGAAAAACCGTCCCGGTGGTTCGATATCTACAATTTGTCGGACGCTGACTGCATCTGGCAGAAACGTCCGCCAGAACCCCGGACTGCTGTCGCTATCCCTTTCAGCTCGCTTTCGTTTCGACGACAGCTTACTGAATACGACAACGCAACAGAACGATACGCTCCTGTCATCGGTTCGGCCGTACCGTCTGGATAAACATTTCTGTCTTTTTGGCTCGTGCCAGTTGTTTCGAAGATGCGATGCGAATCGATTGGAACATCCTCCGGCAATTTCTGCCGAATCAGGATCGACTATTTAAAATAATCGACCCCAGCGAGCAGGGCAGTGTCTGACGCCAGATTCCAGAACGGCCGCGAGAATGAGCCGCCTGTTGCTATAGAATGGATTGCGGCCAATCGCTCCTGAACCCTGAAATGCACAGTACGCTTAAGCAATATGTCGAGACATTTGACACGGCTTCCGCATTCATCAGTAAACTGGAATGAATGGGAAGTGTCGGCTGCGTGGCTGGCAGATTCTGGTGTCCAGTTCGATCATTCGACACCTCGACAACTGCTGGAAGTGGAACTGGATGCCGAGCAAAATGCATGGGTCCTGAAGTCCGCATTTGGGATGGGACTGATTCGTCCGGAAGATGTGATTCGCCTGCGAGATCTCAATTGGAAGAAGAATGAAGTAGTCTAATTACCTTGCGAACAAACGATTTGGATCGCCAGGCGGATTTCGTAGTCACCCGAAGATATATGCCAGCGATGACGACGCCACAACGGCGGCGGTTGAATTGATGCAATTCTACGGTGTTCCGGATGAGCTGAATCTTGTCGCTCTTCGCTCTTTCCTTCGCCCAACAATGTATGATCGCTCGCAACTGAGTCGCTCGAATCTGCGGGGCGGGGTTCACAAAGCGGTCCTGCTGCGACTCGAAAGCCTGCCGGATGTTCCACCGGTCACGCTGTGGGATTATCTTCGCTACGAGATAAACCTTTGGGCGGCGGTTCTGCTGGTACTGCTGTGTTGCTTCGCCACGCTGAGCGCTCCGATTCGAAGGCCGCAAGATCCCTCAAACACAGACGCGTCATATCGGCAAACTGACGCACACCGCTCGCCGGAATTCGCAATGTAGATCAACTCAAATAGTGACCAGCGATTTCATAGAAGATCACTACGGCCAGAATATCAATCATCGCCGCGATTAAAGGATTCGACATGATCGCCGGGTCCATGCCGGAGCGACGCAACGCCAGTGGCAGCAAAGTCCCAGCTGACGTGCCAAGAATCACGACGACAACCACTGTCGTCGCAATTGCAGCCGCTTCAGGGATACTCAACCCAAAGAACACCCATGCGACGCAAAAATCGAGCGATGCCAATGTCACACCAAGTGCCATGCCAATCATGAATTCGCGCAGAATCAATCTGCGATCTATCAGCCCGTCGGCACCGCCTTTTGAGTCTGTAGGCTGCAAAGCAAACATGCGAATAAACAGAGTGGCCGACTGCGATCCCGCATTTCCGCCGCTGGCCATCACCAGCGGCAGAAACAATAGAATGAGAGTCGCAAGACCCGTCTCATGCTGAACCAATTCCGGTGTTTCACTGGTCGATGATCGATAGTGGTCAATCACACGAGCGTTCATTAACGCCACGATTGAGAGAAACAACAGCCAGATCCCTCGCTTCCACAAGATCGTCAGAAATGGTGTTTCTTCATACGTATCGTCCAACGGAGCTACGGCGCTTTGCAGATAGGCGTCTTCCGTTGCTTCTTCCTGCACAACGTCCATCGCATCGTCGTGCGTAACAATTCCAACCAGACGATCATCCGCATCCACAATCGGCAACGCGATGAAGTTGTAACGCCCCATTTCCTGAGCTACGACTTCACGCTGCTCGCTGACTTTAAAGCGAATCACATCCCGCTGCATGATGCTTGACAGTCGAGCATCGGGCTTTGCAAGAATCAGTTCGCGCAGCGAGATAAATCCTTCCAGCTTCCGATCTTCATTGATGATATAGACGTAATAAATCGTTTCGCTGTTCGGAGCCTGCTGACGCAGCTGATCCAGGGCTTCCCGGACAGAAATATTCGCCGGCAACGAAGCGTACTCCGTTGTCATAATCGCCCCAGCGCTGTCTTCGTCGTACGACAGCAACTTGCGAATGTCATTGCGCTCCGCTCGAGCGATCAGTCGCAGCACATCTTCGCGGCGATCCTCTGGCATGCGAGACAAAAGGTCGACGCGATCGTCAGCCGACATCCATTCGAAGAGTTCCGATAGTTTTGCTGGATCAACCTGTTCAACGAGCGTCATTTGCCGCCGCAGCGACATGTACTCAAAAATCTCAACGCGCAGAGGCAGTTCAGCTTTGTCCAGAATCGGCCAGATCTGATCATCTTCCAGTTGGTCAAGTATCTCGGCAACTGCGGCAGGATGGACGACAGTACAGAACGCTGCCAGTCCAGCAATATCCCCTTCCTGCAGCATCAACTGCACGTCAGGAAGGATGAGCGATTGATAGGCATCCTGCATCGGAAAAACTTCTCGAACCGAGATTGCCGATCACCTAAAAAAATCCCTGCCGAAACGAGTCGCGGCAGGGATTTGATCGCCAATCTGAAATTGCCCAGTGGCCAGTGGTCCGGCCAAACAACTCAGCGCTTAGAGAACTGGTAGCTTCGACGGGCTTTGCGGAGACCGTATTTCTTGCGTTCAACCATGCGGTCATCGCGAGTCAACAGTCCGGCGTCAGCAAGTGCATGATGCCATGCAGGATTCATTCCCTCCAGAGCGCGAGCGATTCCTAAAATGATCGCACCAGTCTGGCCTGTTGTGCCACCGCCCTGAACGCGAATCGAGATATCAACTTTACCGACTTTGTCAGCAACCTTCAGTGGAAACATCACGCTGTCTCGATCACGTTCGACGCACAGATATTGTTCCAGCGGACGACCGTTGACAACGAAAGCACCGCTACCTTCTTTGATGCGAACGCGAGCGACAGATGTCTTGCGACGTCCCGTGCCCATCGCAACACCAAAGCGATCAATCTTGCCACGAATAATTGGCTGAAACGCTGGGCTTGTGACTGCAGCGGCGTCACCGCCACCGCCAATGGTCAGCTCGGGCAACTGAGAGGATGGAACTTGGGGCTGCGATGCAGTCACATCAACATCCTCAGAAACAACGGGTTCCGTACTCATAGGGAATATTCACAACGAAAAGGTAAGAAACAACAAATAGACTCAGACCAGCATGAATCCGGCCTGAAAAACACATTGCCACACCACAGCATCTGCAGTGCCGCATTTTAACAGCAAGAATTAGCCCTTAACCTTGCGGTCTGGAACCATGTGAGCAGGAAATGGCTTTGGGGCCTGAGCACCGTGAGGATGTTCAGTCCCAACGAAAATCCTTAATTTGCCCAGCATTTGGCGACCGAGCTTGTTCTTTGGCAACATGCGGCGAACCGCTTCGCGTAGAAGCTGATCAGGGCGTGTTTCCCAGGTTTCAACCGCACTGCGGGTTCGCAAACCACCAGGAAAGCCGGTGTAGCGATCGTACTTCTTTTTGGCCATTTTGGTCGTCATATACGGCACTTTGTTGTGCTGTACAGAATTGCCCGAAAATCGAACTCGATCACAATTCAAGACGATAACACATCCACCCGTATCAACGTGAGCGGTGTACGTAGGCTTATGCTTACCCATCAGCACCATAGCGATTTTCGCGGCCAATCGACCGACGATATGAGCATCCGCATCAATGACAAACCACTCGTGGTTATCGCTCTCTTCTTTTTTCGCCATCCATGTTTTGCCAATTGCCAGCATGGAACCATCATCCTTCGGACTGTTCTTAGAGACAGTCTGATCAAGAGTTCAAAATCAAAAACCAAAGTGAAACTGCGCAATACACAGCATTTTTCCGCTAAACAAGGCAGAACCAGACTCTGATCACTAGCCCGTGGCGAAACGAAGTGGGGCAATCTAACGACTTTCTCCCATACAATCAATGCTTCACCCCGCATTTCGCCAGTCTGATTCTCACTGTTTATTACATTGCTCAGTCGGCAAACGGCCAGATGGCGGCTGACTCCTACTTGTGCGGAATTCCTGATAATTTCAATTTCTACATTGTCCAAACCCCAAAACGTTCCGACAAGCTGGCGTTAAACTCTGGTGCCACTTCAATTCTGAATCGACCATTTTTTACCCATGCGAAACACATGAGCAACGCGCAATCCTCCGATTTTCCGATGTCGCACGTCTACGAGCTGGGCAAAGTCACGGTCTTCTATATCCCGTCTCACAAACTGGACGATCCCCGTTATTTCCAGGGAAATCAGACCGCACGAATGGCCACGCACGAATTTCTGATGCATCGCTATCGAGCGTACACTCAGTCACCGACGCCGGTCAAAGGGTACTGGATCGATCAAAATGGAGAAATGGTTCATGATGTCATGGAACGGTTCGAAGTCTCATTCGGCAGCGAAGCGGAATTTGAGCGGCTGATTGAATTCCTGATTGAATTCTGCAATCGGCTCACCGAAGACGCCATCTACGTTACACGTGGTGACCGCAGTTTTCTCATACAACGCAATTCGCCGGATCTTCCGTAAAATCGAGCGTAACCCGTCAATTCAACGGCAATACAAATCACAAGTGAAAAGTTCCTCTGTGCACCGGGCTTCTGCATGCACGCATCATCGACAACTCAGGAACTGAATCAAAAACCAGCTACAACCGCTCCACACTTGTGAATTCCAGACAACTCTGACATCAGACTTTGCAGTTCTGACTGCAACAACGAAAACGCACCAGCGGCACCTGCCAAATTATCACCTTTCGCAAATGTCTCCATTGCCACGGCAGCTTCATACGCTCCGGCGGCTGAAAAATTACTCACCGCCCCTTTGAGTGAATGTGCGCTTCGTTCCAGCATCACTTGATCGCCAGATTGCAGCGATTCCTGAATCTCGGCAAGAAGTTCGGACGAATTTGACTGAAAGAGATTGATAAGCTCTTCGAGTAACTCAAAATCTCCGTCAAGCCCATTCATCAGAGCTGTGGAATCGACCTGATATTGAGTCGCCGGAATATCAGAACCGGGATATTTATCCCTGTCTCCCGAGGCTGCGGTT
>JAYVNW010000741.1:0-7246 GCA_043758225.1 Candidatus Kuenenia sp.
GGGCAGGCCGCATAGAACAATCGAACGATTGAAAATCGCCGGGCCACCGGTAGATATTGTTCATGAATCGCTGCCAGCACCTCGCTTGGAACCATTCCCTGCACGGGCTTCGGTGCCAGAGCCAATTGTCGACGTGCCCGTTCAGTTTCATCCGGAAGCGTCGGTTGAGCCAACGCCTGAAATCGAATTCAAAGTGGAACCAAAGACACCTGTTCCCGATGCGCCTTCGTCTGAATTGCCACCCACGGACTCAGAAACTACTGAACCCCAAACCATCCCGGAGTTCGAATTCTCCACGGAGATGTTGTCCGTTCCGTCACGCGTGCCAGTCACGACGGAAGTTACGAGTGTGATTGAGTTCGACGCTGAATCCGTCTCGGGAACTGAGCCGCTTACTGCTGTTGGGTCTCCTGCACTGTTTGAGCCTGAAGTGGAAACTGAAATAACGACGAACGATATGAAGTCGATGCCCTCTCAAACCGCAGAATTTCCACTATTGCCTGACTTGGCTGCACTTGGGGGACAGAGGGGACAGGGGGCCAAACGCACAACCGATCCGCCGTTCATGAACGGGGTTATTACCCAGCGTTCCACTCTGCCTGCTGCGATCACGAATAGAGCACCGTTGAAAATTCGGCGAGTCTCCCCTGCGGCCGAAGCAGTCCAGCAGCCAAAGACACCGTCGAATCCGAATTGCCATGATTCTGCAAAGGCCAAAGAGAAGTCATCTTCCAAAATTAAAACTGGGGCCCCTCCATCACCGATTCAACGACTTCGCGCATTTTTCAACTAGTGATTGCCCCGGGGGCCCGGTGCATTTTATGCTGACCTACGCCTTCAACGTTTCGGCATTGAAAAACCAGACGTTTAAGCTTGGTACCGCGAAGCTACGAGAAACCCTAAGCTGTCCGCCATGTTCTCGGAAGGGAGAGAATCTCGGTCCGGGCGGTTACGCAGGCATGCTGAATCACGGCGGTATCACGGCAATTGTAGGATCAGAAGGTCTTGCGGGCATTGGAGATAGCGTTGTTGCGTTGAGTGCGCATTCTGAACTCCTCCAATCTTGAATTTCTGGGGTTTGGCACTGTTTCGGGAAAATGGTTGGAATTCAAAGGCGAGTTCGTCCTGTTGGAACTAGGGATTACGCGCACCGATTGCCCTGCAATTGGCGTAATTTCTATGGCGGCCAGTCTTTTCAGGGAAGAAGATTGATTTCCACGTCAAACATCCGAAAATCGTGCGTACTGGCAATCTTGGTGCGGTTTCAAAAATGAGTTAGGGACAGCAATGTGGATCAGTCGATTTTCGCAGAGAGACGCCCGAAGACGTGCCGCAATTCGTCCCTTGCAGTTTGAATCCGCTGAGACGCTGGAACAGCGAACTCTACTCAGTGCGTTGACTGTGCAGTTGACGGCAGATCACGACAACACCCTCTATGACGTGGTAACTGGTGATGTTTCCAACGGTGCGGGCGACTATATCGTTGCTGGCGGATCGACTGGCACCGCAGCCGCGCGACGAGGGTTAGTTTCATTTGACGTGGCGTCGGCAGGCATTCCCGCGGGAGCAACAATTCTGGATGTCGTGCTCAGCATGAATCTTGCAGAGTCTGTCGGTGGGACCTCCCGTGTGAGTGTTCACAAATTGTTGAAAATATGGGGCGAAGCCGACTCAAATGCCCCAGGCAATGAATTTGATGGTGCGGCTGCGCAACAATTTGATGCGACATGGTTGTTTTCGATGTTTGACGGCAGTTTCTGGGCAAATGCCGGCGGAGATTTCGCTGGCGCTTCGGCCGCTGTATCAGTCGATTCACTGGGAGTCTACGAATGGATCGGTGGCGGACTGATCTCCGATGTGCAGGAGTGGCTTGATAATTCTGTTCTGAATCGTGGATGGCTGATTCAAGGCACTGAAGTTGCAAACAACGTCAAAGCGTTTGACAGCAAGGATTCAGCGAACGCAGCCCTGCGTCCAACCTTGGAAATTACATACGAGGAACCCGTACTGCCTTCAATTGTCGAAGGTCGCAAGTTTTTTGATCGCAATGCTGACGGAATTCAACTGTCGCCCGCTGTCGCAAATCTTAAGTTACAGTTCTATCAGGGAAAAGATTACTACAACGTCTACGGTGGCCAGGAGTACTGGTATCGATCTCAGGTCGACAATTCATGGTATTTTGTGACGCCATCAGGCACTTTGACAAAGTGGGATAGCACTCCATATCGTCTGACAGGTCAGATATTCGCAATGCAGGATTCACGCGTATGGCAGCGACCGTCAGTTTTGACATCCAATGATCCAGCAGCAGCAGCCGAACCGTGGCTCAACGGTTTTACTTTTGAATTGGTGAATGCATCGGGAGCGGTTGTCGCGACAACGACGTCAAAGGATATCGACCGGAATCACGACGGCAACATTCAGGATGCGACCGAACGCGGCTGGTATCAATTCACTAACGTCGATCCTGGCAACTTCCGCGTGCGTGAAGTCCCGACATCCAAATGGACACAAAGCGCATCGACGACATCGCCTTTCGGTGGGATCGCGTATTCGATCGATACGACTTTTGGACTAAAATTCACCGGCAGCTATCATGAGAACTATGGAGGACGCGGTGAGCGTTGGATCTGGGGAACACGTGAAGGTACAGGTGCTAAATGGTATTACATTACGCCAGCGGGTGATCTTTACAAATGGAATGGTGTCGCAGCCAGCAAAACGGTGCTGGTCCAGGGGGCGATCATTGGTTCGTTGGGAATGGCTTACTACAACGATCCATCGCTCATTTGGAATGCGTCTAATCCGACAATTTCAGTAACGCCTGGCAGTGTCGTGCCTGGCGGTGACTTTGGGAACTTTCAGTCAACCGTTATCAGTGGACGTAAATGGAGTGATCAAAATCCTGATGGGGTTCGAAACTCATATGTTTACGATCCCGGTCGACCCATTGCTCTTGATCCAACTTCAGGCACCCTTGGTGGAGCCAGTGATTCACAAACGTATAATCTGTGGGTGCAGGATTCTCAAACCGGCAATTCACAACAGGTGACTTACACGCTGAATACAACGACGCGCGTCACAAGATATACAACCAGCAACAGTTCATCGAGCGGCACGACTCTGACGACCAGCGTGCCGATGATTGTGGGATCCGATCCCGCAAAAGTGGCCGCATTTCTTTATGCAGACGAGCCATGGTTAAATGGTTGGACTTTCGAGCTACTTAATGATCGTGGATTTGTTGTGGCCACCTCCGCCACGACGGATCGTGATTTAAATCTGAACTCAACTATTGAAGTCAATCAGGAACGCGGTTGGTACTTGTTCGAAGGAATATTACCCGGCAATTACACCATTCGCGAAGTGCAACAATCCGGTTGGATTCAGGTGTCTCCGGCTCAGGCCAGCATACAACCAACGATCGCAAGTCTGAAGACACAATATGGTTTCAAGGCCGGAACAAATGACTCTTACAATTTTGGCTATCTGAAAGAACGATGGCTCAAAGATCGCACGAATGCATGGTTTTATATCACACCTGCAGGGACATTGTTTAAATGGGATCAAAAAAGCGGGGGCACCCGCGGCAATGCGGTCGGAATACAGATAGCGCAACTGTCCAGCAGTGTGTATCTTAATCTCAATCTGCTGTATTCGCCTTCGAATTCCAATGTGACCGTGATTGCGGGTTCGGTCATCAACGATCGGCACTTCGGCAACCACCATGTGATTGACGGCGTTTTTTCTGCGCTGGCTGGACAGTTGAAGTGATTTTCTGCTAACTGCCGATCGCCAGAATTTCCTGCAGATGTGCTACAGTGCGAGTCAGCGTGACGCGGATCGCACCGTCAGATTTCCCGGTACGCTCTGCGATATCTTTGGTTGGCAGACCTTCAACGAAACGCAGTCTCAGTATTTCACGCTGCTCGTCATTGAGTTCCGCGATGGCCTGTTGCAGTTGAAACTCTTTCTGATCGCGGGAGAATGCCTGACTAGGCGACGTGATACTAGCGACCAGCATGTTAATAAATCCAAATCCGTCACCGCCAGCCACCGGCGCATCCATGGAAACTTCACGTGCGGCGCTGCGTTTCTGGGCACCAACATGATGCCGATGAGCGTCTATAATACGTTGCTCGGCAAGCTGGCACAGGAACCGGAACGGGTCGCGGCCTTCAACCCGGAACTGATCGATCGATGACAAGGCTGAAACAACAACTTCCTGCACAATATCTTCCGGCTCAACTCGCGAACGCAATGATGGGCCTATATTTCGATCAGCATAGGCCAGCAGTTGCCGTCGATGTGATTCGATGAAGGCCGCCAGGTCTTCAGTCGACGTGATTATCGGCGATGGATCAGGACTTGACATTGGTGACTCACGTGAGGGCTTTCAGGAACCATACCCAAAGGGATGTATTTTCGATGTCAGTGTAGCAGTTCTCTCCACTGGACTCTGGTCGCTGAAACCGTTAGTTTGACGACACTCGTCGAAATATTTCCCCGATTGAACTCCTGAGCCAACGTGACCCTGCCATCGACATTAACCGAAGACGACTGGTCGAAGCTGACGCACACGCTGGAGGCGTTTGGAGCGGCATGGGAAACGTTTCCCTATCCACCATCACTCGCCGATTTCCTGCCGCCAGTTGGCAGTGGAATAAGGAAAGCGCTGGTTTCTGAGCTCATTAAGCTGGATCTGGAGCAACGCTGGCAACGGGGTTTGCGGAAAATCGTCGAAGACTACTCTTACGATGTGCCGGAACTGGATGCCATCATTACTGTGGATCTGATCTTCGAAGAATACCACATTCGCAAGTCTGCGGGAGATCATGTATCCCCGACGGAATTCTTCAAGCGGTTTCCCTCCCTGGTACGTGAACTGGATGGACTTTTTCGACTTGATCCGGCTCTGCGATCGACGTTCTTGTCTGATGATGCTCCGGCGGCCAACATTGATCTGTCTCCGGGTGAGACGATTGATGATTTCGATTTGCTGCTCAGACTTGGTCGCGGCGCGTTTGCCACCGTGTTTCTGGCGCGACAAAAATCGATGCAGCGGTTGGTTGCGTTGAAGGTGTCGGCCGACAAAGGAGCCGAAGCGCAGACGCTGGCTCAGTTGGATCACGACAACATAATACGCGTTTACGACCAGCGACTGCTGCCACAACGTTCGCTGCGTTTGCTGTATATGCAATATGCTGCGGGTGGCACTCTGGCTGACGTCATTCATCGAATGAAATCCGTTCCATTCAGCGACTGGAATGGTCGAAGTTATCTGAAGGCCGTCGATGCAGAACTTGATGATCACGGAGAATCTCGTCAGACAGAATCTGCCATTCGTCGTCAGATCGCTGAAATGTCATGGTCTCAACTGGTTTGCTGGATCGGCAATCAACTCGCCCGAGCCCTCGACTATGCCCACCGCGCGAAAGTGTTGCATCGGGATATCAAGCCGGCGAATGTACTGATTACACCGGATGGCGTACCGAAGCTGGCGGATTTCAATATCAGTTTTGGTGCAACACTGGAAGGAGTTTCCGCTGACGACAGTCTAGGTGGCAGTTTGGCGTATATGTCCCCGGAACATCTGGAAGTCTGCAACCCCAGGCACAGCATGACCGCATCTGAAATGGATGGCCGGAGTGATTTGTTCTCACTGGGGATTGTCCTGTGCGAATTTTTGACAGGACGTCGTCCGTTTGACGATGGAGGTCATCATGTGCCTCGACTTCAACGTCTGGAAACGATGGTCGCAGGTCGCCGCTCAGGTCTTTCGGATTCATACCTGCAGACCGCGTGTGTCACTGAAGACTGCGGCCTTGGCCACGTGTTTAAACGATGTTTGGCCGCCTATCCCGATATGCGATTTTCGACCGGCGCCGCGCTCGCGAGCGCCCTGGATCTTTGCCTGCAACCGGAAGCGCGAACACTCCTGTGCGACGATGTTACTCCCTGGAAACAATTCGTGCGCCGATGGCCGTTACTGACGATTAACACATTGACTGTCGTTCCGAATCTGGTGGGTGCCTTTTTCAACTTCATGTACAATCTGGGTGAGATTCAGGCATCTATGCCGGATGCGGAACCCACGTTCATGCGAATCATGTCGATCATCAACATGATTACGTTTCCAACTGGAATGTTGAGCGCTGCAGTACTGACCAGATCTGTCACCCGTGCCACTCGAACGGATGAACAGGCACGCTTGACCGTGGCCGAACTTCAGGAGCGACGGCGGCATTGTCTGCAGCTGGGGAACCTGGCGGTGATTGTTGGTCTGACGCTGTGGCTGATTGCCGCTCCTGCCTATCCGATTTTGCTGCATCTGTTTCGAGGCTCCGTGCCTGCGTCAATATATGCACACTTCGTCGTGTCGCTGACGTTATGCGGGCTGATTGCTGCTGCATATCCATTTTTCGGTGTTTCGCTGATTGCCGTGCGGACCATCTATCCGACACTGGTGCAGTGGGATTCGACGTCAAAAGGCGAGTTGCCAGCGTTGAGGCAGCTGGCTCGCGATTTGTGGTTTTATCTGGTGCTCGCCGCTTCAGTTCCAATGCTTTCAGTTCTGATCCTTGCTTTGCTGAGTGATCATGAACGCCGCTTCGCGCTGGTGGCTCTGGCCGCTGGTGGAACAATCGGCTTTGCGGTGGCCGTTTCGATGTTTCGGTTGGTGCAGCAGGACTTGCAGGTCCTCATCAAATTTATCGAACGCAGCGATCATTGAATGCTCCCACTTGCCCCCAGCAGGCTCGCCCAGCAGGAGCCAACGTTTTGCAATTAACACCGCCGATCCCAAACATCACCTCCCCGGTTGGCTTGCCCAACCGGGAGGAAAGTTTCACGTAGCGTACGCGGCAAGGTATCGGTTCGGTGCCGGTGCCGGTGTGGGATGCGTTACCTGCTGTACCAGCTGCAAAGAATCGAGATTTGCTGCATTTTCGCAAGTTGCTTAACGCGATTTTTTGCCGCCGCCATGCCCAGCGCCGGGGAATAGCCGAAGTTGTGATCGATAGTGGCTAGCGCGGCTTGCACGTCGGACAACGAGATCACTTTTCGGCCATCGCGAGCGGCTCGCATGCGGGCGACCCACAAGGTTGCCGGATACATCAGTGCCAGACTGCGAAAACCATCAATGAAGGACATGTCGTAGAAGGCCGGTCCGCAGAAATGCAGGCCCTGCAACTTCACGCGAAAGTAGCGTACGAAGAGTTCGTCGAATTCCGCGTTGCGTCCGCCA
>JAYVNW010000742.1:0-2020 GCA_043758225.1 Candidatus Kuenenia sp.
CTGTGATCATGCAGGCTCCGACTGTTTCTGCATTGGCCATTCTGAGTATGATTTCCGGGATCGTCTCGATTCCATTGATCTGTCTCTGTTTCTTTGCCATCCCGTTCTCACTGTTTGCGATTGTCGCCGGTCATATTTCTCGCAGTATTTGTCGCCGCAGTCAGGGACGCATCACAGGCGATGGAATGGCCATCGCCGGACTCTCGCTGGGATACATCTCGCTGGCGATCATCATCGCGATGTTTGTGTTCATGTTTGCTGTGCAATCGCGATTTCCCGGCGGCGGTCCGGGAATACCAGGGCCAGGAATTCCTCCACAATTGACAAACGGAACGGGTGCCCAAGAAACACTGGACGCGGCAATCGCATCCCTAAGCTCGATGGCTTCCGCAGGCAATTCAGATGAGGCCGTTAAGCTCGCCACCCATTTGCAGGCTTCGCTGCACGACATCGCTCAGCAGATGCAGGTTGCAAATTCATCTCCGGCGGATGAAGGAGCAGATCCCAGCGTGGTTACTGAAAACGATCCGGCAGCCGAATCCACATCCGCCATTGCTGAACTTCCTGAAACCCCTGGAAAGTCGGAACTTCAACGCGCGTTGCAGGAATCAACAGTTTACTGCTGTCTGAAGAGCGACTCTTGCGCGTTTCTGGTAGGAATCAGCAACCTGTCAGCTCTGAATGAGGCTGACCGCATCGTGCTCTCCCAGATGGTCTGGCTGGCTGCAGGACGTTCAGTGGATGATCAGCTTGAAGCAGGCCAACGGTTTGCAGTTGCTTTGGTTGAAGATAGTGAGTTTCAGGAAATCAGCCTGGGCACATACGAACGTTCGGATCATTATGACGCCGGACTTCAGCATCGTGTACCGTCGGATGACTACGAAAAACGCATGCAGCTTGAGTTGTTTTTTCAAACGGAACAAATAAGTTCAGATGTGGAACCTGCAAGTGAGGATGCACATGAACTGATGCCAGGGGTTCCGGGCGAATAGACGGTCGATCAAATTCGCAGGACGTGAGGCTGATAGTGACAGTGGTTGCATTTAGACGATTCACCAATGGAATGAGAAAGCCCGGCTCGTGTGAGCCGGGCTTTCTGTTTTGTCATGTATAAGATTGTGTGGATTAACGACTTTTCAATGCATCACGAATTTCGCGAAGCAGCAGTACATCTTCTGGTGGCACTGCTGGAGCCGCTGCCGCTTCCTGCTTTTCGAACTTTGCCTTCGCTGTGTTCATGATCTTGATAATTGCAAACACTGCGGCAGCTACAATGAGGAAGTCAAAGACTGTTTGAAGAAACGCGCCGTATTTCAGAAACACTTCCTTCGCAACTTCTTTTGTTCCATCGGGAAGGATCTTCTCCGGTCCTTTGCCGAGTGTCACGCTTAGATCTGCAAAATCCACCCCGCCGACGAGCATTCCGATCGGGGGCATAATTACGTCATTCACCAAAGACGCAACAATCTTGCTAAATCCTGCTCCGATGATAATCCCCACTGCCATATCGACGACGTTGCCTTTCATGGCAAAATCTTTAAACTCTTTAATCAATCCCACGAATACCGGCTCTTTCGCTGAATATCACTCCAGTTCGGCGATCGACGATCACCAGATTGTGGAAATTCTGATGTTTATCGCCGAGGTTGCCAATAGCGAATACAAGATTCCGCCCGGATATTGCGTAGCCCTGGAGCTTGATTTCAGAAAAGTTCGAGCTGATCAGGATTGACTTCATCGGACTTTGGCGATTTGTTTTTCTGCCTCTGTGATATTCCAAGATGGGCGATCGCCTTCGCAGTGATCATGCGGCCGCGAGGAGTTCTTTGAATAAAACCTTCCCGCAGCAGGAACGGTTCCACTTCGTCTTCCAGAGTATCTGCCGGGATATTCATTGTATGGCCAAGTGCCTGGACTCCCGCCGGGCCGCCACCAAAGACACGAACGATTGTTTCCAGATACTTGCGGTCCTGTTCCTCCAGACCAGCGTCGTCCACTCCTTTCATCTTCAATGCGGCCC
>JAYVNW010000743.1:0-2045 GCA_043758225.1 Candidatus Kuenenia sp.
CCTGGAATGACAAAGAAATTTGACGTTGGAACGTTCCGGCCGAACTGAGCGCCATGTTGGCCAAAACGTTCGTAGATTCGGTTCTCGCCTGTCAGGAAGTAACTCAAATGCGCATACGCGCCGCTCAAAGATTGGCCACCATTCGTCATGTTGACGTTCGATGCGTAGGCTTCACTCTGCAGCGTGACAGGCCCCATAACAGCGGCGAATTCCAGATTTCCCGTCGTGTAGGAACTCGCATCCAGCACGCCCGTGTCAATTAACGCCGGACCAAGATGAGTTTGGGGTCTCGCAGCAAATCGAACCTTGTGGTCCTGATCGTGCGTATAAAGTACGCCAGCACCCGTGTGAATCATATAACGCCCGTTGGACGGTTCATCGTAGAACGGAGTCCAGGTCACGCGTCCGCTCACTCGAACACCCTGATTGTCATTAATACGCTGCTTCAATGGTTCAAAGTTTCCATCAAAGAAGGCGCCCGTGGCCCATGTCACACTTTGATCATCCGTGCAGTTGTACAGCGCAATTCCGACCTGGCGATTTGGCGTAAAGATTCCTCCGGTCGGAATGGAACGCTCCAGAAAGATATTGTTTGTGTCATTCGTGACTGCTTCAAGTCCGAATGGCACGAAGAAGTTTCCGATGCGTACCCGGCCCAAACCTGGGATCTCATTCATTGAGAAATACGCATCCTTAACGTTCGGTGCCGTAATGGACGTCGTGGGGCTGGTCGCCACCGTATCCGGTTCGAGAGTCATCTGCAGGCGAAAGTCGCATTGACCGTAACCGGTGCCGTCGGCCGTAAGACGCAATCGACGAAATTCAAAGTAATCCTGAGTTCCCGGAGTTCCCGTAATTGCTGGGTCTCCGTTCGCCCAGTTGATATAGTCCAGCTGGATATGTCCGCCAAGTTTGACGGTCCATTTGTCGGTTGACATATCCTGCCAGCCTTCGGCTTTTTTTGTTTCGTCTTCCTTCTTCTTCGCTTCGTCGTCCTTCTTTTTTTTGTCCGATTCCGTGCGTTTCTTCTCCGTTGTTTCCAATTGATCGATCCGCATCTGCAGTCGGCTGAGTTCTGAATCGAATGATTTACCGTCAGAACCTGGAGACTGCTCGTCGGATGATTCTGAGGTGTCCGGCGATTCGGAGTCGTCTGATAGCCGACTGATTCCAGTCAGAGCCTGGGATTCATTCACTGTCCTGACCGGCAGAAAGTCATCTGATGTCATCAGCCAATCTGAGGGACCGGCAAAAACAGCCCGTGGCCGACTTGGTGTGCGTTCATCCGGCACGCCCTGTGCAGAAGCTGCGAGCGTCATTTTCAGAATGAGAAAGAGTGCGAAGCAACGAGTCAGGCGATGTTTCCAGCTGAATCCGATCATGTGACGAGTGCCTTCCGTGGCAATGTGGCTGAAACCTGACTTCGCAAACGGCATATGTGCCAGCGAAATCAACTCCCACCTCCGGTCGTCCGGTCAGCGAAAGGGACTATGTCAATTCAACTTGGTCGTTAAAATCAGCAATATCAGTATTTTCGACAGAGTCGCATGGATTCTTGAATGAAGCCGGCAACGTTGATGTTCAACAAGTGCCACCTATCAAGAGTCCGTGACTGCAGACAGCTAAGTCCGCTCGGATCTGAGCGTGTAGTTCCGCTGAATTCCATGTAACGGAGACGGGCAAGGAGAGATGTCGGCGACACGTGCTCTGGCCAGTCTGAAACTGAGCTAACGTACGCTGGCCCAAAGAACTCAGGAACGCCGCTCCGGAATAGGACGCACGATAACAGCAAAGGCGCTTCGCCCGAAAAGATCACAGTCACTTGACGGCGGCGGGTTGTCTGGCCATCCTCCCTTTCCCTGTAATTGAAATACCGCTTTCCCCCGGCGCTCTGTCGTCTCGAATTCCTGACTTGCGACTTCCGGAATTAGGCCAGCCATGAGATTCAACGAAGACTCAAGGGTAAAAATCCCGGCCATACTCCGCCTGACCCAGCTAGGTTACACGTACCAGTCGCTGAAAAACCTTTCACTGGTACGATTCCA
>JAYVNW010000744.1:0-2174 GCA_043758225.1 Candidatus Kuenenia sp.
TCGTTGAAGACATCAAATCCGAAGACCCAGCCGTCGGTATTCAGAAGATGGATGTAATGCGTTTGGTGACGAAGGGCTTGAATCGCAACGAACGCCTGATCATCATTCTGTATTACTACGAAGAACTGACGATGAAGGATATCGGTAACACATTGGGATTGTCAGAATCCCGTGTTAGCCAGATGCACTCCAGTATCGTGGCTAGACTGAAGGAACAGCTGGAACGGCGACGACCGGAATTCGGCTGATCAAATTCTGATCCGAAAAATGAAACACGCATACGCCCGACACAGATTTTCTTTGTCGGGCGTTTTTCGTTTCAATCACGATGAAGATGCTGTTTCTTGTTCGTGCAAAAAAACAGTTCAAAGCCCGTCTGCCCAGCAGTTTTTGCGAGTAACCGTCCCAGACGGATAATGACATTTCACGACGTCAAGCGAGACAGCGTTGCAAACTGAGAACCAGTCTTGTCGGAAGCAGGATGGCCGACAACAATCCGCATCACTGCGATAACGCGGAGACGAGAAGGAGCGTGTCTTGAGTAACGGGAAAAGCATTTTCGGTTACGATGTAGTCAGACTTGTGCGATGGGCTTTCGTCCTTACCATGTTGTCTCTCGCGCGCAGCGTGAATGCTCAATTGATCTCGATTGAGCGAACTGGCGTCAATGAATCAGCCTTACACTCCGAATCCGACCTTCCTGTGAATGGACGAGCGGCTGGCGAAATCAGAGATTACCTCGAGGCAGATGGCAATGTTCCGCGGCAGATGGATTTTTCAGTTCAGACGGCAATCTTCGCGACGACCGATCCAGAGCGACTGTTTAGTGAGAGTGTTGTCTATCTGGATCCGTCTCAGGAACCTGTGACCGAGGAATTGAACGAGTTCCTGCCTCCCGATCTTTCGATCCCGCCCATTGACGATCAACTGCTCGAAGAGCCGATCCCGTTGCCTGCGCCCGGACCGCAACCGGGCAAAAAATCATCCGGATGTGCTGATGAGTCGATCCAAAACTTCAATGTACCGGAAATTGATGAGGAGCGATTGAAGTTTTCTCGTCTGATGTATGAACCATATTCTGTCTATCGCAGTGAACAGTCGATGTTTGCCTGGCTGCCGGGTCATGGCGAACATTTTGGCTGGCTCGACTGGCAGTCGGATCCGTATCTTCGCCGAGGCAACCAGCATGGACTCGCAGGTGCCATCAATATTCATTGGCTTGCCGGACCAGTTTCATCACCATTGCCGCCGCGACTTTATGATTTTACGCTTGGCTATCAAGTAAGAAACAAACTGTCAGATCAGTTCAGCTATGATCTTTACACCAGCGTCGGCGCCTACAGCGATTTCGAAGCCAGTGTGCGAAATGCCATTCGATTTCCAGGTCATGCGGTCGGTATGTTTCACGTCAATCGGTCGACGGATTTCGTATTTGGTTTCGACTACCTGGATCGCAACGACATTGCAGTTTTGCCGGTTTTCGGGCTGTCATTTCGAGATGTTTTTTTACACGGGCTGAGGATGGATCTGGTGTTTCCTCGGCCGCGAATCGATTACATGCTGAGCGAGACGAACCGGATCTATCTGGCTGGACAAATGAATGGCGGAACGTGGCAAGTGCGATTTCCTGATGGATCGAATCCAGTCATGACCTACCGCGACCTTCGTCTGATGTTCGGCGTCGAATCAACGAACAAGGACAGAAGTCTGTCTGCATGGGAATTCGGTTACGTCTTCGATCGCAGCCTCGAGTTCAACAGTCAGCCTGCCCATGCGAGTTTCGACGATGCGTTCCTCATTCAGTGGATCAGCAGGCACTAGGCGATCGGCAGGAATAAACATACTTTTCACTAAGGTTGCCATACGATTGTCCAATCGGGAATTTCCACTATGGGCCCAATGCAGATCAACCGTTAACAGCTTCGTCTGCCCGGAGAATGGACACCTGAATCTGGATCAGAACATCGCTTCTGCGAGCTGCAAGTCTTCGAGATGAATCCCGATCGACTGATTCAATGCGTCCACAATTTCCGGAACAAGTGCTTCAGCATTTTCGGACGGAATTTGACAGGTTCCGGCCGCAGGATGCCCGCCGCCGCCATGTTTCAGCATCAACTTACCCACATCGACAGGGTTGGTTCGATTGAGAATCGATTTCCCCACTGCAACGACAG
>JAYVNW010000745.1:0-5222 GCA_043758225.1 Candidatus Kuenenia sp.
TACTTCGAAACTGGCTACTGAGCAAAATCTCTGATCTGGATCTCGACGATATCCGCGGTGCTGCTGGACAGAATCGATTGCGACGCGAAATTCGCGAACAGTTCAATGCTGTTTTGTGCCCCGATGGTTATGACCAAATCTATGACGTGTTGTTTGAAGAGTTTAACGTTCAATGACCACCACTGAAACAGTCACCAACCTCGACTTCAGCGCTCCGCGTCGCTTGACCGGAATGGCTAACCGTGCGCTGACGCAGTGGAACGGAACGGCCACGTCGGTGCTGCAGGAACTGTGGCAAGCGTTGCTTGGAAATCGAATCACGCTCGAATCTGCTCGCATAGATTCCTCCGTCGCTCAGAAAGCGCAACAGGCGCTACCGGATCCAGGGTACGCGGCCCTCTTGAAGATCGGGCCCAATCGCTTTGACGGCATGGTGGCATTTTCCAACCGTATTGTCCTGACGCTTGTCAGTGAGATGCTTGGAACGCTGGGCGAAGAATGGCCTGTGTCGCGGGATCTGACTGCTGCTGAATTGTCACTCGTCGAGCTCCTTTTTGGAGAAATTGCTCGTGCTTTCAGTCAGGGCTGGCAGGAAGTCCAGACACTGCCGGTGGAACTGGATCAAATTCTTGTGCGACCACTTCGCAGCCGAATTTTTCAACCGCGTGAGAATCTGATTCGCAGCCTCGTGGTAATCAAGACTCCGGTCGGAGAAGAAGCGTGCGTGATCCTGCTGCCACAGTCGGGCCTCGCTTCGATTGGAATTGACGATACCTCGTCAGTTGCCGCGTCGCAGCAGTTGGCATCTCCACAGATGCGGGCTTTGACAGAATGTCTGCCGGTCACAATGACGGTGAGTCTTGGAAGAGCAACGCTTTCACTGGGCGAAATGGATCAGTTAAAGGTCGGTGATGTATTAGTGCTTGACCAGTCCATCGGTAATCCTTTGGAAGCTCAGATTTCGGGTCGCGTGCATTTCCTTGGTCACCCGTGTCGGCTTAGTCAGCAACAGGGATACCGCATACTCGTGTCACGAAAAGATTAGGAAGATCACTGTGAGTACAGCTACTACAAACGCTGCCGGTTCGGCGATTGATCAGATCATGTCACCAGATGAATCGCCAGTACCGGAGGCGCACCCTGTGGAGTTTCCGCAGGTGGCTAGATCACGAGCGAATGCGGCAATGCCATTGGAACGCTTTGCTGAAGTGAATATCGAGATTTCTGTAGAGATTGGCCGAGTCACAATGCCAATCGGCGAGCTGTTGAAGCTTGGAGAAGGTGCAGTTGTTGAGTTAAATCGTGCTGTTTCTGAGCCTGTCGATGTCATGGCTCAGGGCGTGCGAATCGCAAGCGGCGAAGTCGTCGTCGTAGATGATCGATTTGCTGTACGAATCACGGAAATCGTGAACGCGGATGAGGCTCGGTAATGAATCGGAGTAACCACAATATCCCGGCGAACCGAGGGCGTCAGTCGTCGGATTCTCAGAGAGCACAGGATGCGGAAATTAGTATCTGCCGCTATCCACGTGTCGGCGCTGGCGATTGGTGCCGGTTGGGAAGTTTTGTCGCATGCGCGTGTCTAATGATGATTGGCGCAGGGAATGTGTCTGCGCAGGAACGATCGAAAACCACACCATCAACATCGGCAGTCTCTAAAAAGGAACAACTTGTCAACAGGCTTCAGGCTTTGCGTGCTGCCAATGTGGAGAAGGAGACCGTTGAAGAGCCTGAAGAACCAAGCGAGTTGTTTCTTGATCTTTCCCATGGATCGTCAGCAGCTGTTCCAGAATCAGAATCGACTCAAGCCGGGGCGACCACATTGGATATCTCAATTTCATCGAGCCCAACACAGATTCTGATGAGGGCCGTGGCCTGGATCGCGATTGTGTTGTGTGTGTGTTGCCTTGGGCTACTGGGCGCACGACGCTGGCAACGGGAACGTGGACTCCTGCCAACAATTTCGTCGCGATCAAGAGTCATTGAAACATTGTCACTGGGTCCAAGCAGAACGGTTTCCCTGATCGAGATGCACGGCTATCGAGCTCTGGTGGCGACGGACGCCGGCGGAATTCGATCACTGGTGTTAGCACCATCGCCGTTCGAAGACACTTTGAATAATGAAGAAGAGATCGGTCATGACGCATGACCGGTTACAAATTCTGGGTTTTAGGTTTGAGATTTGAAATCCGTCCACTGACAACTTGAAAAGATGCCGGAATGGATTCCGCACAGACAATTCAACAAATCGTTGAGTCCGATGGATTTCAGGGACTCTCGCCGCAGGTCAAGGTTGCCTTGTTCCTCGGTGGGATGGCTCTGATTTCAGCGGCGCTTGTGACGATGACGGCATTCACGCGAATCGTGATTGTGTTGTCTTTCGTGCGCCGAGCCTTGTCGACGCAGGAAATACCTCCTACACAGGTCATTCTCGGACTTTCATTGTTCCTGACGTTGTTCGTGATGGGGCCAACGCTCACCACCATCGAAGGTGAGGCCGTTCGACCTTATCTTGACGGCACAATTGACGGCAACACTGCATTTGATCGCGGGAAATCTGCGCTGCATGGATTCATGATTCGCCAGACGCGAAAAACGGACATCGCACTGTTTGCCAACATGGCCAATGTGCAGCAGATCAAGACGGCTGCCGACACTCCCATGACAGTGCTGATACCTGCCTATGTGATCAGCGAACTCAAAACCGCTTTCATCATGGGATTCTGTCTGTACATCCCGTTCATTCTGATTGACCTGGTAGTCTCTGTGATTTTGATGTCACTCGGCATGATGATGATGCCACCGATGGTGATTTCGACACCGTTCAAGATTCTATTGTTTGTCCTTGTAGACGGATGGCAGTTGATTGCTCGCGTACTGAGTATGAGCTTTCACTGAGTTTAGATTTTAGAGTTTAAAGTTTTGAGTTAAGCACTTAGCACCAAGCACAAAAATGTCCACACCCAGCGTCACAACCAAACCTATCGTCGGCTCCTGGATGCAGCAAAGTGAAACACTGCTGTCGTTCGGTATGCTCCTTGGTTTGATTGTGATGTTGGTTCCGCTGCCTGAATGGCTTCTGGACGTATTGTTAGCAGCGAATCTTGCCGCGACAACACTGTTGTTGCTAGTGACGCTCAGCGCGCGGCGGGCATTGGAATTGACTGTTTTCCCTTCGCTTTTGCTGCTGCTTACGCTCTATCGACTGTCACTCAACGTCGCCACAACTCGACTCATTCTGCTCGATGGCAGTGCAGGACGCATCGTAACCGCCTTCGGCAACTACGTCGTCGGCGGACAACTGGTTGTGGGCCTCGTCATCTTTTTAATCCTTGTGATCATCCAGTTCATGGTAATTACAAAAGGTGCTGGCCGAATTGCCGAAGTTGCAGCGAGATTTACTCTCGATGCCATGCCTGGCAAGCAAATGGCAATTGATGCGGAACTCAATGCCGGCAGTATTAATGATAAGGAAGCTCGACGACGTCGTAACGAACTGTCTAGTGAGACTGAGTTTTATGGAGCAATGGACGGTGCGAGCAAGTTCGTTCGGGGTGACGCGATCGCAGGGTTGATTATCACTGGCGTGAATTTGGTCGGTGGTGTGATCATGGGCGTCACACATGGCATGTCTTTCATGGAATCGATTCGCACGTATTCCATTCTATCCGTCGGAGACGGGTTGGTGACGCAGATTCCCGCACTCGTTATCGCAACCACGGCCGGTATCCTTGTTACAAAGACGGCGTCTGACGATAGCCTTGGCGACGAAATTGGCGGGCAGCTTTTTCGTTCCAATCGGCCAGTCTACATCGGTGCCGGAATTCTGTCCATAATCGGTTTGATGCCGGGACTACCAAAGTTGCCGTTTCTAGGTGTTGCCGCCGGACTTGTGCTGATTGCAAATCGCCGCAGGCCCACAGAGCCCGCTGTTGTTGAGGGTGCTCCTGGAACTGATCCGGCATCGCCGACTCAACCGGACGATGAACGCCATCTGGATGAATTCCTTCTGACGGATCGTGCTGTTGTGGAAGTTGGCGCGAGGCTGGTACCGTTTATTCAAAGCAAGCGAGTCAAAGGGCTGTCTGAACGCATTACAGCCCTGCGACGCGAATTTTCTCGAACGAGCGGCCTTTGGGTACCACCAATTCGGGTCAACAGTAACCTGCTTCTGCAGCCGGAAGAGTATCGCATTTTGATCGCCGGCCGACGTGTTGCCGAGGGCGAACTACGAACAGAACAATTGATGGCCATTCTTCCTGAAGGTCGTCAGGTGTCGATTCCCGGTGAAGAAGCTGTGGAACCAGCATTCGGTTTGTCCGCTCGATGGATTGCATCAGACACTGTGCGACTTGCAGAGATTCAGGGCTGCACGGTTGTGGATCCCTTGAGTGTCTTGATTACCCATCTGGGCGAAATACTGAATCGCTTCGCTCACGAACTTCTGACTCGCGAATCGCTCAAGCAAATGCTGGATCGAGCGCGTGAGTTTGCCCCTACGATCGTTGATGAGATTAAACCGGAGACTATTCGCATGGGATCATTACATCAGGTACTCGTGTCGTTAGCTGAGGACCGCATTCCGCTCTCGGACATTGCATTGATTCTTGAATCGATCGTGAATCACGCTCCCGATTCGAAGAGCAGCGAAGAACTGACAGACTCTGTTCGACGGGATCTTGGTCGCCTTGTTTGTGAACGTTTTCGCGGCTCGGATGGTCGCCTAAGAGTGGTCTCAATGGAGCCGCGGTTGGATCTTCGACTGCGTCAGTCAATTCAAAAAGACCAGGTTGCACTCGAAGTCGGATCAGCGACGCGAATGATTGAGGCAATTCAAAGAGCCTGGAAAGAATCAGAGCGACATCAGATGCCGCTTGCGTTGCTTGTCGATCAGAAAATTCGCCGACCATTGAAGCGATTGATCGCTCGGTCAACTCCCGATATCGGCGTGATTGCGTATCAGGAAGTTCCCAACGATCTGGTCATTGACTCAGTCGAGATGCTGGAGTTTGATGAAATTATCGGTGCAGAAGTCGCGCCGGAAAATCGCCTGTTCCGCGAAGCGGCGTAACCGAACGACTTATTGGTTCGGAGACTACTGCGAACAACTGGATAACTGAGCCGAAAGACACATGAATATTTCAGAAATCATTATTGATCAACGTCCATGGGGCCGAGCGTTCGGCTTACTGACCTGCAGCGCGGTGATGCTGATAGGCATC
>JAYVNW010000746.1:0-1721 GCA_043758225.1 Candidatus Kuenenia sp.
CCCGTCGAGGATTCTCTGTTTCGGTCGTTGTAAACGGTGATGAATTGCAGCTCTGCACGTAGCCGCAATTAGGATTCAGCACCTGTGGCAGTTCGTTGAACGTGTGAAAGCCCATCCAGTCGGCCCTGGGATTGCCGCCATCCACTGGCTTTGTCCACTGAAATGCCGGATCGCGTTTTGGAATTGTCCCGTTGTAAGCGTAGAAGATATTGTTCGCATCGTCGGCGTATACCACGTTGAACATAGGAATTGCGCAGTGGCTAATGGCCGCTCTCCATGTGGCAAAGTCTTTTGCCAGGGTCATACCCCAGGCTTGTTTCATCCGGTCCATATGAAATAGTCCTGCGACCTGGACGGCAAGATAGACGCCGTCCTGTTCCTTCCGCACGATCGGGCCGTGATGCGTTTTGCGGAAAGTGAACTTTTGCTCGACCAGACTTGTGCCTTGTTTCACGAGTAACGTTTCCTGCCAATCTGTGGCGGAACGATAGCCGTTGTCGAATCGGTAATTCAGAAGATTCGCTGGGTCGTCGAATTGAACGCGCCAGACATCAGCGATGTCCGGTTCATTCACCGTGTAGGTCCAGCCGAGATGTTCGTTGTGGCCAATAGTCGGAAACGGACTGCCGAAGAAACTTGCACCAGTGAAATTCAGACCTTCGTCACTTCGGACATGTAGTTCGTAGAACTGCCCCATGCCGTACCACGGTTGATGAGGATTCGTAAACAACATTGTTGAACCGGATTTTGTTTTCTGCCCGGAAATTGCCCATGCGTTTGAACCAATCGCTGCCCGAATATCTTTGTCGAAACTCGTTTCGGACTCCAGTGGCAGATCCCATGCATTAAACGTTGCAACGTCGATTTCCCCGCGCTCGGCGGGTTTGCCGATGTGGGATTGACGATAAACGAAATCCAGAATGATATGGCGATCAATGGCGAGGACATACCACGGCTCAAATTGTTTCAGCAATCGCCGCTTTTCTTTTGGATGAGTTTCCAGCCAGCGATTGACGCCTGCGGTAAATGCTGCCGCCATCTCACGATGTTCGTCCGGGAATTTTTCGAAGTCCGATTGTGAACGAGCGACGATTTCGAAGCTGCGATTAAGAATGTCTGACCGAACGCCTTCCTTGCCGACGACTTCAGCGTATCGCCCGAGCGCTCGAATGCAAGTGTCTTCCAGTTGCCAAAAATAATCCTCCGCCTCGGCGTATCCAACACCGAAAATAGCATCCGCGTGCGTCTTTCCGTGGATGTGTGCGACACCCCATTCATCGCGAGTGATTGACGTCGTTTCTGTCTGAGAATCTTCAGCGGCCGAAAAAAGTGTACTGCTGTAGGCCAACAAAAATGACAATATGGGCCGAATAAACTGGTTCATAGTGAATCCATTGACGGTAGCAATTCATCTGAAAATCTGCGAAAACGCGCGGTCCTGCAAACACACGTCTTCATTGGGCGACGTCGAAGGTTTAATTCTTATTCCGTTTCATGCGCATAATGTGCATGAATCTTTCGGCGAGCGAACAACATAAGCGACGAATCGGCAACGAGCCGGTAGGCTCCTTTGGGTCAAGGGCTTTTTAGCCCTTGTTCGGAATATGTATCGACGCCATGGAATCATACTGATCGCCGTGCTGGCCGTCTGTTGTACGGCTGTCGCTTTTACGCAGTTCGGACAATTCGGCGGACGTCGTGGTCGTTATCGCGATTTTCAG
>JAYVNW010000747.1:0-1738 GCA_043758225.1 Candidatus Kuenenia sp.
GAACCCACGGAGTTCGAATTGAATCACATCTGCAATGATGTCTCCGGGATGAAGGAGAAACGGAAGCGGTTGTCGAATGTTTCATGGTTTATGAAATGCCTGGCAGAACCGATTGCTCGCCTGGGAAACAAAGAAGAGAAGGTGACCGGCCATTTTTGGGAGGGCAGATTCAAGGCTCAGCCACTTCTGGATGAGACCGCGATTGCGGCCTGCATGGTGTATGTGGATCTGAATCCGATTCGAGCGGGAATCGCGAAGACTCCAGAAACCAGTGACTTCACGAGCGTGAAGGAACGTGTGGCGGATCGGCAGTCGGCGAGCGATGTTTCGACGCCTGATGCACAGGATGCCCGGATCGAACATGGGGAGCAGGCTGGTTGGTTGGCTCCAATCTCACTTGATCCGCCTCGTAAGAAGGTTCGCGAGAAGTGCAATTCTCGTCGAGCGTCGAACAAGGGCTGCCTGATGATGTCACTGGATCATTATCTTAAGTTGCTCGACTGGACGGGTCGCGAGTTGCGATCAGACAAACGCGGCTCAATCCCGAAGGGTCTCGATCCCATGCTTGAGCGACTGCAATGCAGCCATGAGACGTGGCTGGATCTGGTGAAGAATTTCCGCAAGCGTTTCCGAGTGGAAATCGGCCTGCCGACAACTCTTCAAAGCGTTTCCTCCCGCCGCCGAACAAATCGCACTGCCGCTCCGATTTGACGAGGCGCGATCGTTCATGAGTTTTCATCTGTGATCCGGCACGATGCTCTTCGCAAGTGCATGACTTCGTATTAGCTCCCGCTCCGAATTAGCTCCCATGGCTCCATATTAGCTCCGTAATTGACTCTTGAATCTCGCGACTCTGAAGTTGAGATATCGGCCGCTTGAGGATCGGTCAGGAATGCTATCGCCTCTGAGTAGTTGAGCCTGCTGGAAATGAACGAATAAGTCAGTCGGCTGTGTTCCTTGACGGCATTCTTTTGGACCGCTCGCAATTCAGTAACCTCCGGCAGTGGATGAAGTCTCTTGAAAGAACAGCCGAACGAGCGAAACAAGAATTGACCATCGCTGTAGCACTCGAATACGAAATAGCCTGTTTTCATGGCAGCCCTGCGTTCGATTAAGGGTGATGCGAATTAATTGGGTAAAGCGTCGTGTTCGGCAAGCTGTGCGGACAATAGAAACGCAGGGAGTAGGTAATGCCAGATTCCTACTCCAGCGTTCACATTTTTAAGTGAACGTTTTGCTGTTTTGTACAGGATATGCCGATAGATCCGGATCCAGGGAATTTTTCCACGTTATGACTTGTCCGGATTGTTTCGAAAATTCGACCATCCAAACGACAACGCGTCTGCTTCGGCTCGTGCCAGGTCCTGGTCGGCATTGTGTCGCTTAAGACGACTACGACCTCCACATCGAACATACCGGCACGTTCTACACGTTTTACGACCTGCTCACGCAGCTTGATCCGGCGATTCTGAAGCAAGTCGACGAAGCTACGCGCCACCGGTTCACTCCGAAGCGAATATCCCGGCGACCGCCGTGATCCGCGTGGCTACTGGATGGGACTACCAACACGTTCGACGGTTTGACGTCGCGATGAATCACTCTTTTCTGATGCGCATGCTGAATCGCCTGGCAGACCGGGACGAACAACTGCAAGTATAGCGACGGCGGCGGCGTTTTACTAACTTTCCCGGCATGCGTGCCTTTTGCCTCGGCCCTCGATTCATCGGTATCGTGAAAT
>JAYVNW010000748.1:0-4032 GCA_043758225.1 Candidatus Kuenenia sp.
CGCTCGTCTTGAGGAGCTGGCCGTATGACGTGGCGTAGACTTATTTTTCTGCTCCGGCGAGCGGGGAATCTCAATCCCCTGATTGAGCATTTGCGGCGGCCGACGAAATCAGGGGACTCACGTTCCCCGCTCGCCGATATCGCACCACGCAGGCGACTCACGTCGCTTTGCTCGCAGAGGCATTTCAGTTCTATTGCCCGTATGATTGTTGTTGCATTGTTGATCGGTCTAATACCGCAGTTGGCATTCGCGGCCATGATCCAATCCGGTCCACTGGACGGTTCGCAGATTGATCGAGTCGGCGAACAGGTGATGAATGGAAATGAGTTCCGTTCTGTGCGTCGCACGGTGCTTGAAAAATTGCCGGAAAACGATGTTGATAAAGGCTTCCTCGGCGGTGCATTGGAATGGGTCGGTGAGAAGTTTGGCGACCTGTTTGGTGCTATCTTCAATTTCTTTCGCTGGCTGTTCAGTGGCTTTAGCAGTTCCCCAGGAACGACACCACCTCCGGCTGCAACACCTTCGGGCGACTTTGACTGGACCTTTGGTCTCGGCAGTCTGGCAAATGCATTTGTGATTGTCGTGATCGCGGTGATCGTGCTGCTGCTGGTTGTTATCGCAGCCATGATTGTGAAATCGCTTGATGCGAAGAAACGCAATCGAGATGGCTTGCTGTCCGATTCCGACGACATCCTGGCGGACGTGACAACACCTCCGGGAGAACTCGCCGCGTCCACATACGAAACCCGCGCAATTCAGTTCGCTGCCACGGGAAACTACCGTGCGGCGATTCGGGAATTGCTGCTCGGTAGTATGAGCTGGATTGAGCGAGCGGGTTTGATTCGATACCGCAAAGGACTGACAAATCGTGATTACCTGCGTTCTGTCTGGAGACGTGCGGATAAGCGAGATGGCTATCTGATAACGGCAACACAGTTTGAATATGTGTATTTTGGACGTCGAACTCCGACAGACGAAATGTTTGAAAAGTGTCTGGCCAGTTTTCAAGGAGCCTTCCGTGAAGAAGAAGCGCCGACTGCTGCAGTCTGACACCTTTTGGGGTTTGACTGCGGCTTTCCTTGTGATTCTGCAGTTCTGGTGGTTGCCCGGCGAAGATGGTTCCGCTGCGGATTCCTACAGCACGACCGTCGATGGCAAGCTGGGACTCTATCGTGTCCTCAGCCGGTTGTATCCTCGCGTTGAGCGAGATGCTCTGCTGGTTGTGCCGGAGGAGCGTGCGTGTCTGGTTGTGATTTCTCCGGATCGTTATCCGAACGAAAAGGAACAGACTGAGCTCTATCATTTTGTTTACAACGGAGGCACGTTGATCTTCGCTCCGGACTGGGATGACCCTGAATTCGAAATGTCGTCGCTGGGCATTCAGACCAGGAAACGATTGTTTTCAATCGCAACGACGGCTACGCCGACAGCAACAACACCGGCCACTCCGGTGACTCCCGCTGCAGCTGGCGATCCAGTTGACCTTCCGGCTGAAGCAGCAGAGTCACAAATGCCGCCTGCATCCACACCTCAGCCCGAAGCCCCATCGACTGGCAAGTCCGCGGCGGAACTGGAAATGGATGCAATTCCGCCAAACGGCTCGCAAGCAGCAAAACAATCCGGTTCTGCGGCCGACACTGTAACCACAGACAGCGATGACAAGGACAAAATCAGTTCACCCGAAGAGATGTTGAAAAGGAAGACTCCGGGTTTGACGCCAGCACCGGGAATTGATGCCTCTCAGGATGATCTTGAAGATTTGACAACTCCTGGCGAAATGGTAGACGTGTCGAGCGATCTGGTGGCAGGTTCTGTCGAATGGCATTCCAGTGCTGACCTGGAAGTGCCGTCGTATCCCGCTACAGAAACTCTTGTCAGTTCCACGGAAGAACGCATCGAAGCGGCGACATGGCCGATGGGAAGTGGTCGAGTCATCGCGTGTTCGAGTTCGGACATCTTTTCTAACCGAAGTATGCTGTCTAGTAATTCCAGACTGCTGGCCGTACGTCTGGTGGAACGCGGTTATTTGCACGGCCGCGAGAAATTCGGCCAGGACACTCCCATTGTCCTGAGCGAATTCTTCAATGCCAGCGATGCCTATGCACAAACGGGTGTGTTGTTCAGTCCGTCTCTGCGAATTGGAACGTTGCAACTGTTGCTGGTTGCTGTGTTGGGTATCTGGCTGGCGTTTTATCGCTTCGGTCCCGCACAAGATGTCTCAACTCTGCAACGCCGATCGCTGAAGGAAAGTGCTCAAGCTGTTGGCAACCTGCAATATCGACTCAACGATGGAGGTGCAGTCATTCGTAGTTATCTGGAATACATCCGCAGTCAACTGCGTCGTCGTTATGGCAGCATGGCTCGACTTGATCAACCGGAAACCCTGGCGAGCCGGGCCGGAATGGACGTCGATGAAGTCCGCACACGCCTCGCAGAAGCTCACACACTGGCTGACACCGCCGGACTATCGCCAGACAGAACTGCGGCATCGCTGCGCTGGCTGGCAGAATTCCAGCGTCGGCTGTCTGGTATTCGTGAGGAATCAACGTGAACTGGATCGCGATGAACGGTAGGCTCTCCACGGTCCCTTCTCCCCTGGCAAGGGGAGAAGGTGGCCGCAGGCCGAATGAGGGGTCGTGCCGGGCAAATTTTAATATGGAGAACAGTTTGAAAAATGAACACTTGTTTTTCCCCTCACGCTCACTCTCTCCCCCCGAGGTAAACTTGTAAATCTGGAAAGCTGATCGCGGGGAGAGGTGACAATTGCTGCAAAATATGAGCCTCATTCCTGATCGCGTGACGTCTAATCATCATTCACCCTCTTCCCCTGCAAGATCATCAACAATGGAACTTAGTGAAGTCAAAAATCTGTTCGAAGCTGTCGTTGATCAGATTGGAAAAGTCGTTGTCGGCCAGATGGAACTTGTCGAAGGTGTCGTCATCGCACTATTTGCCGAAGGCAGTGTGCTGATCGAAGGACCGCCGGGACTGGGAAAAACGCTGCTCGTCAACGTACTGTCGAAAACCGTAACATGTCAGTTTCGTCGAGTTCAGTTTACGCCTGACTTGATGCCTTCTGACCTGACCGGGCACAGCATTTACGATTTGAAGCAACAAGCATTTAGTTTCAATCCGGGCCCGGTGTTTACCAACATCCTGTTAACTGACGAAATCAATCGCTCGCCACCCAAGACGCAATCAGCGCTCCTGGAAGTCATGCAGGAAGCTCAGGTGAGCGTGGATGGAAAGACGCACCTCCTGCAACGTCCGTTTCTGGTGATCGCGACTCAGAATCCAATTGAGCACGAAGGCACATATCCGCTGCCGGAAGCGCAAGTGGATCGTTTCATGTTCAAACTGCTGGTGGATTACCCGCCGCCTGCGGATGAAATGGAAATCCTCGGACACTATGCCGCCGGTCGCGATCCTCGCCGACTTTCGGATTTTGATTTGCATCCCGTGATGCAGTCCGAAGATGTAATGGAAATTCAGCAGGTCGTACGACAGGTCATCGTGGAACAGAAGATCCTGAAGTACATCGTGGATATCCTGGATGCTTCGCGCTCATGGGGTTCAGTGACCATCGGTCCCAGCCCGCGTGCAGGTGTCAATCTGTTGCTGGCATCGCGGACGATGGCTGCGTGTCGAGGCCGCGACTTTGTCACACCTGACGACATTAAAGAACTGGCTCCCTGGGTCCTTCGTCATCGCCTGCGTCTGCGTCCGGAAGCGGAACTCGAAGGCACAACTGCGGATGAAACCATTCGGGCGATTATGGACAGCGTCGAGGCACCTCGGTCATGATCCCGACTCGGCGACTTGTCCTGCTGGCCGCGATACTGGCGATTCCGCTCATGATGTCGAGCATCGATCGCGGCGTCGCCGACATTGCGCTGCTCGTGAATCTGGTGCTGGTTGCCGTCGCGTGTGTCGATCTGCTCATCAGTCCGTCGCCAAGTGATATCGACATCGACCGCGAGATTTCAGAAGTTCTCAGCGTCGGCGCATCGAACCCTGCGTCACTGGTCGTGC
>JAYVNW010000749.1:0-2183 GCA_043758225.1 Candidatus Kuenenia sp.
CTGATCGCAAGTATCGATCATCCCGATTCGGGCACTATCACCGTCAATGGGATTGAGATCACGCGTCTGTCCCGAACACGACTCGCGCACTGGCGTTCGGAAAACCTCGGTTACATTTTCCAGACTCACAATCTGGTGCCGGTGCTGACGGCGTTTGAAAACGTCGAACTGCCATTGCTGCTGTTACCAATGAATGCTGCCGAGCGACGAAGACGTGTGGAAACAGCGTTGAGGGCGGTCGATCTGCTGGACCGGGCCAATCACTATCCCGGTCAGCTCTCGGGTGGTCAGGAGCAGCGTGTTGGTATCGCCCGCGCGATTGTTGCGCATCCGAAAATCATTGTGGCCGATGAACCGACAGGTGACCTCGATCCGGTGACGACTGAACAAATCCTGGACTTGTTGCAGCGGCTGAACAGGGAACTTGGAATCACGATGTTAATGGTCACCCACGATCGAGCCGCTGCCGGAATTGCCCGCCGGCGGTTCACACTGGATCGTGGCAAGCTTTTGGAAATTCCAGCCGTGGCAGACCTTGCAGGTGTACGGTGAGTTCTCGTTTCCCGGCTATGAAGGACTTTCCATGTTTCGATTCCTGCCTTTGATCCTCAAAACACTCTGGCGACATCGCTCTCGAACCGTGCTGACAGTCATCGGTTCCGGCACGGCGTTGTTTGTGATGTGCTTTGTCGGAGCGATGAATGACGGCATGGCGAATCTGCTTCGACAACAGTCAGCGAAGGAAACACTGATCGTCTTCCAGGCCAACAAGTTCTGTCCGGCCAGCAGCCATCTGCCGCAGGACTATGAGCGACGCATTGAAGAGTTGCCGCAGGTCCGACAGGCGACCCCCATTCAGGTCTTCACGAATAACTGCCGGGCCAGTCTTGATGTGGTGGTCTTCTACGGTTTGCCTGCCGAGGAACTGCGGCAGGCGCGGGGCTTTGATCTGGTCGGCGGCAACTGGCAGGAATTTGAGAAGCATCAGGACGCGGCCGTCGTAGGTGAATCGGTGGCACAACGCAGGCGGTTGAATGTCGGGCAAAAGTTTTCGATCGGTGAAGTCACTGTCACGGTCGCCGGGATCTTCCGAGCCAGGGAGCCCGCGGAACAGAACTATATCTACACTCATTTGGCATTTTTGCAGCGAGGCCGGGACCAGGTGGGAACAGTCACGCAAATCGAAGTACTGCTCCAGCCAGGTGCTCATGCTGATGCGACCTGTGCGGCCATCGATCAGATGTTTCGTGGTGGCCCAACAGCGACGCAGACACGGCCGAAAGGCATTTTTCAAGCGAAGAGTCTCGGCGATCTGACACAGATCCTCGGCATGGCTCAGTACCTTGGTTACGCCTGCGTCGGTCTGGTGCTGGCACTGGTCACAACGACGACGATCATGTCCGTGCAGGACCGTATTCGCGAACACGCCGTGCTGCAGACAATAGGATTCTCCGGGTTCCGTGTCTTCGGCTTAGTACTGAGCGAAAGCACAATCCTCGGACTCACGGGCGGAATCCTCGGCACAAGCTGTGCAATGGGCTTCCTGAAATTCAGCGGACTGTCGGTCGGCGCGGAGGCCGTTACAATAGCGTTTGTACCATCGATCGATGTCGCCATTCGCGGCCTTACAGTGTCCCTTCTTGCAGGAATCATCGCTGGCTTGATTCCCGCGCTCCATGCGGCACAAGTCGCAATTGTTCCCGCCCTGAGAAATCGAATTTAGACGACCAACAGTATGAGCCGAAAGCCGATCATGTTTTCAATCTTGGTCCGTTTACGGTCCGAAGAGAGCAGGAATGGGCTTCATCATGCTGTGAACAAGGTTCTAACGGACTCAATCTTCCAAATAAGAAATAATCTGCACGCGGCGGCATCGCCAAAGTGTTCAGCCGCAACCCAAGGCTTTCAATATTCATGTCGGGCCAAATCGAAATCACCGTACGACTGGGATCTTTTCTGTGCATCTTGCTCCTCATGACGTGCTGGGAAGTACTGACGCCTCGTCGTCGGTTGGCCATTCACAAAGGACCTCGCTGGGCGGGCAATCTGGGACTGGTAGCCCTGAACACGGTAATGGCGCGGCTCATTGTTCCAATCACATCTGTCGGTGCCGCCGTTGCTGTTGACGCGCGGGGTTGGGGACTGTTGCAGTTGATCGACTGGCCGTCGTGGCTGGAAATCCT
>JAYVNW010000750.1:0-1775 GCA_043758225.1 Candidatus Kuenenia sp.
CGTGAATTCCGAATACCTTCGTCGCGGCCAGTTGCGTGTTGAAATGCTGTCACGAGGATTTGCATGGCTGGACACAGGTACGCACGATTCTCTGCTCGATGCGGGAAACTTCGTTGCTGCGATCGAAAAGCGAATGGGACTTAAGATCTCCTGCCCGGAAGAAATCGCTTTTCGTCGAGGCTTCATTGATCGCGTGCAGCTGTTGCAGCTGGCCGATGCGTTTCCCAATGAGTACGGCGATTATCTGAAACATGTCGCTCGTTGATATTACAGAAATCGTTGCGGAAAGATTGCGTTCATGTTTTTGATTTTGGGCGGAAACGGCTACGTCGGCAAGGCATTCCAAAACCATTTTGCAATGCAGGGCCTGCCGTTTGAAGTCGTCTCTCGCTCGAAGTTTGACTATTCGAACGAAGCTAAACTGCAGCAGCTGATTGACGATCGGCGTCCCGAATTTCTGATCAACGCTGCGGGCTACACGGGCCGTCCCAATGTGGATGCCTGCGAGTTGCATCGTACAGAATGCGTCGCAGGAAACGCCGTACTGCCAGGCGTCATTCGGGCCGCCTGCGAAAAAGCTGCATTGCCATGGGGACACGTCTCATCCGGTTGTATCTACACGGGAGCAAAACCAGACGGAAGCGGATTCACGGAAAACGACGCTCCAAACTTTTCGTTTCGCCAGAACAACTGCAGCTTCTACTCGGGCTGCAAAGCACTAGGCGAAGAAGTCCTTGCCGGCGCGGAAAACTGCTTCATTTGGCGAATGCGGATTCCATTCAATGAAGTCGATGGTCCACGCAACTACATCTCAAAGATGATGCGATACGACTGCCTGCTGCAGGCAACGAATAGCTTGTCGCAGCTGGATGAATTCGCCGCCGCCGCTGTCGCCTGCTGGACCAGACGTGTGCCCTTCGGTGCCTACAACCTGACAAATCCAGGTTCTGTCACAACCAAAGAAGTCGTCGCCCTGATCAAGCAACATGGCCTGTCACAGAAAGACTTTCGCTTCTTCGATTCTGAAGACCAGTTCATGCAACTGGCCGCGAAGACGCCACGTTCGAACTGCGTGTTGGATACAACCAAGGCCGAACAACTGCAGTTGCCAATGCGTCCGATCACAGAGGCACTTAAAATTGCGATGAAGGCTTGGTCCAAGGCATCGTAGCGAGCACATAAAAACTGAAGGACATCAAAGTGGTCTCTCTGATATATCGCAGATCTCCAAAATATAGATGACCCTGATGCTTTCAAACAACACGCTTCGGAAAGAGTTTGCGGCGCAATCGAACTACTCCCGCTCCGGCTCCGGCAATACAAAGTATGGCGATGCTTGATGGTTCGGGAACGGCGGCGGAATTCACCGTGATGCTGCCGCCGGTGCTGCTGAACGTGATGCCGGTGTTTGCCGCATCCAGTTGGTTCGTGAAAAACGAAGGATCAGCCAGTGCATTAACATTGATGGTATAAAGGCCCGCCGTGACCGCCGACAGGTTCAATCGATAGAGTAGCTGATTGGTTGTCGTCAGCGTGATCGGATCAGGATTACCAAACGCTGGAGGTGGTCCGGTTCCGTCATCGGTCGCATCAAAGCCCGTGTACAGACTGCCGCCGCCGGAAACCGCTCCGATGCTGGTCTGCGTGTTCTGGGAGAGACTCTTGTTGAAAAAGACGTAACTGGTATCAGCGAGTTGCGTCTCCGTCTGTGTGCCGGAAAAAAGCAGGCCGCCGGCAGGTCCGCCGGTGATCCCGACCTGCACGTTGAATCCGTC
>JAYVNW010000751.1:0-1845 GCA_043758225.1 Candidatus Kuenenia sp.
GAATCAATCGCCACTCGCCTCAACCTTGAGTCAACCATACGTCCGCGCGGACGGCAACAAGTGCGATCACAAGACGATCTCCCAATCAAAGACGCCTGACCCAATAGTGTTCGGCACGAACCTTGCATCGAATTGACGGTCGTTCTCGCTGTCAAAAATAAAATTCTTTGGCACGCTTTTTGCGCCGCTGCCTCGCAGTGAATTCTATTCTGCCAGACTGACAGAGCGAGCGGCGATTGTGGCAAAGGATGCCAGACAATCTGATGATGAACCTTCCGATGATGCATCATCCGGTGCAAGCTCGGCGGACGCTGCGCTACCTGACGATGCGAACAAAAAAGCTCGCTGCGGGCCGAAGGCGAAGCCCGCCATTGAGGCATCGGATATTCAGGGGCTCAAGTATTTTGATAAGCTCAAGCCTTTGCTCGCGCGACTGCATGACATCGGTACGGAACGCGACAAAGCCGGCAACCGCGAACTCCACATGGATCAATACTGCATCCTGCAATTGCTGTGGATGTTCAGCCCCATCCTGACATCGCTGCGAGCACTGCAGCAGGCGTCGGAACTGGACAAAGTCCGTAAGAAACTGGGAGTCGGGCGCGCCTCGCTGGGATCGCTGTCGGAATCCGTCAGCATCTTCGATCCTGAACCACTCAAAGAGATCGCCGCCGAACTGGCTGCGCAGCTTCCGCAGCCCAGTCAGGGCGCATTCGATCCGATCGGCAAGACGCTGACGGCAGTCGATGGATCTATCGTCGATACCATCGTGCGAGTGGCACGCCTGGCATGGTTGCCCAAGGCCGGAGGAAAAATCAGTTGTGGTTACCGACTCCATACCCAGTTCGAGATCTTTCGTGGCACGGTCAGTCGCGTCGACGTCACCGGCTCGAAGCCCAAAGGCGAAGCCGACGAACGCGCCGTTCTGGCGCGCACCATTGAAGCAGATCGCTGCTATCTGATGGATCGCGGATATGCAAAGTTCACGCTCTGGAACGATATCCATGCGGCGAACAGCAGCTATGTCTGCCGAGTTCGCGACAACTCTGTTTACGAAGTGATCGAAGAGAAACAACTGACAGAAGCGGATCGCAAGGCCGGTGTGATCAGTGATCAGATTGTGAAATTCGGGGGATCGAAAGCTGATAGCGCACCGGATCACACGGTTCGACTTGTCACCGTTTCTGCATCAGAACACACCAGTCGCGGAAACAGTGCAACAGGTTCCAGCACGGGGCCATCGTGTGACGGCAAGCTGCGACTGGCCACAGATCTGCTCGACATCCCTGCGGAACTCATTGCTGAGGCATACCGTTTAAGGTGGCTGATCGAATTATTTTTCCGGATGTTCAAACAGTTGCTGGGTTGCCGGCATCTGCTGAGCACAAAGCAGAACGGTGTGGAGATCCAGACCTATATCGCGATCATCGCGTGTCTGTTGATTCTGATTCACACTGGCCGCGCGCCGACGAAGCGGACATACGAAATGATCTGCCTCTACATGTCGGGCTGGGCGTCGCTGGATGAACTGGAACGGCACATCGAAAAATTAAAAGCTGCCAAAAAGTAAGGCACCCGCGCGCTCAGCGTGTCGGGCCGTTCGCTGCTGCGCGCTATGGTAAACCCCCTCCGCCGGAAGTCGCCGAATTCCCCCACGCGACTCGACAATTACCCCCGCACTCGTCAAAATTCAGGCACACCCGATCTAACCGCAACCGAAGTGCCGAACACTATTGGGACAGGTCCATTTGAGTGCGAGATTCTTGACGAGTTCATTGCCGATCGCGCCGGCTCCGATGACCAATTGAGCATTGTATACGCGCGACTGCCGGCAACGAATCGAAC
>JAYVNW010000752.1:0-1630 GCA_043758225.1 Candidatus Kuenenia sp.
CGCTGGTCGATGCCACTGGGTTCCGAGACTTATGGCAATCCCGTGATCGCTAACGGTAAAGTCTACGTCGGCACCAACAACGGCAATGGCTACGTTAAGCGATATCCAAGCGCGGTCGATCTGGGCTGCTTCATCTGCTTTGATGAAAAAGACGGCAAGTTCCTATGGCAGCATTCCAGTGAAAAACTCTCGACAGGTCGCGTTAACGATTGGCCGAATCAGGGTATCTGCTCATCTCCATTCGTAGATGGGGATCGACTGTGGTACGTCAGCAGCCGTGGTGTTGTCGTCTGTCTGGATACAGAGGGATTTTATGACGGCGAAAACGACAGCCCCTACGTGGAAGAGAAGGTGACCGACAAGGACGAAGCCGACGTTGTCTGGGAACTGGACATGATGAAAGACTTGAAAGTTTCGCAGCATAACATGTGCAGTTGTTCGGTGACTTGTGTCGGTGACCTGCTGTTCGTGAACACAGCAAACGGTGTTGACGAAGGACACTTCACGATTCCGGAGGAAGGCGCTCCAAGCTTTATCTGCATCAATCGCAACTCCGGCCAGGTGTTGTGGACCGATAATACTCCCGGTGCCAACATTCTGCACGGTCAATGGTCATCACCGGCCTACGGGGTTTTCGACGGTGTTCCGCAGGTGATTTTCGCAGGTGGTGACGGTTATCTGTACAGCTTCTCGACCGCAGGCAAAGATGGGAAGTCGGAATTGCTGTGGAAGTTTGACTGCAATCCCAAGGGCACACTGTATACGCTCACACGAGCCACGCGAAACCACTTGATCGCCATCCCTGTCGTGTACGATGGGTATGTTTACATCGCTGTCGGAGAAGACCCGGAACACGGCGACGGTCAGGGACATTTGTGGTGTGTCGATCCGACAAAGCGTGGCGATGTCAGTCCCACGATTGTTTACAACACGAAAGAGCCGAAAACGCCGCTTGCACCAAAACGTCTGCAGGCGATGGACGAAAAGGCCGGCGACTTCGAACGCGAGAATCCCAATTCCGCAGCGGTTTGGCATTACATTGGCGAAGATCCATCAGCCTTTGAAACAACCATGCACCGCACGATGGGAACGGTCGCGATTAAGAATGACCTGCTGTACCTTCTGGACTTTGGCGGGTTGTTCCATTGCGTGGATGCGAAAACTGGTAAAGGTCATTGGACGTATGACATGTTTGCCGAATGCTGGGGGTCACCGCTGATCGTGGAAGATCATGTTTACATCGGCGACACGGACGGAGAAATCTGCATCTTCAAACTGGCACCGAAAATGGAATTGCTGAGCGAGGTCAACATGGGATCGTCCGTTGTGGCGACTCCCGTGGTTGCGAACGGAACAATGTTCATCGCGAACCGCAATCGCATTTTCGCGATTCAGGAAGGCGCGAAGAGTGAGCCTGTGAAATAGCGTTTGCGGGTATCAGCAAGGATCAAAATTACGGAAGCCGCGATGATAAATTCATCGCGGCTTCTGTTTTGAAGGTGGTCGGCGACTCGTAAGACATGCCACAGTTCGCCCGGCTTCATTGTTCTCCAGATGTCGTATTAAGTCGCGTCGCTTCATAGCGGCAGGTCAAAGGATTCTCGCGATACTACTTTTCCGACAATCGAAC
>JAYVNW010000753.1:0-4370 GCA_043758225.1 Candidatus Kuenenia sp.
ACAAAAACTCAGATTTCTAGAACTATTCCGCCACGTCGTTGGTGCCTGGAAGTTCGCCGGCCTTGATCAGATCACCAAAGGTTTTGTCTGCAGTTTTGCTCTTCTCACCTTCTGTTTTAGTGAGAGCTTCTTTGATCTTGTCCATGTCTGTTTCGTTCTTTTTTCCCAGTTTGCCAGCTAAGGCAACGCCGTAGTTGTTTCGCTTTTTCTTGTCCTTGTCTGGATGGCAAACTGCACAAGTCAGCTTTCCATCAGTGCCATGCTTTTTGGCCAGATCAGGATATTTGTCATTGATTGCGTCTTTGTACTTTGGACGAGCCAAAGCTTGCCCACCAGTAACGACAAACATTGACGCAGCCAATACACCGGCTACTGCAACACGTACACAATTCTTCACAGTCAGCATTAAAACCTCCGAAAATCTTTTGATACAACGACTGCCACCACGGAGCGTTCCATTCTTCGGCGAGCAGTTGCAGAAATCAACACACCCATCAAAAAATGCTCCGCACTTTGACCGTTTTTATGGCGGCAAGGGCTACTTTGTCAATCCAACAGCAATGGACCATCCTAAATTGTCGCCAGCGTAAAATTTGGCCTATTGCCAATTTTTTCTGAAGTTCGTCTCAAAAGCGATCGCCCTTAATCGGGTCAGAAGTTTTTCGCAAGCTCTTGGGGCCTCCTATAGAAACAGGCTTTAGAATAAATTACTGGTCCGCATTGAGGAATGCGACCGCAGTTGATTACCGCAGCGTGGTGGCCGTGGTTTCGATAAGACAGACATCCTAACCGATACAGCCTGCTTTACTTGCGGTGTCTGATTTATTTATCCCTGCTTCCCCTGTCTTCGTTTATCGGCAGATCAGAAAAATGCCGATAAAATCGCCGAGACTGCCTGTTCTTCGCAATCTGAAAAGTTGGCTGCGAGGGAATTTACTTGGGATTTACATCAATTTGATGAATGGCAGTTGGGTGTTCATGAGAAGGGGCAGGTCATGCGATATGACATCGCGATCATGGGAAATGATGAGGCAGCGCTGGAAATGGCGTGTGTGGCAAGTAGCGCGGGGCAGCGAGTTGCGATGGCCTTGCCGGAGCAGCGACACTCTTCCTGGATGATGGAGCGAGCATTGCGGCGTCTTGTGACTGAACTTTCCGTAGAGTTCAATTCAGTCCGCCGCGCGTTATTGCGGCGCAGTGGGACTCCGCGGCTGTTGCAGCGTTTGCTGGGAAGTGCCGTGAATGCAGAGACCTCGGAAGCGATCGCTTTCTTCGAACGACAGGGGGTCGATGTTGTTCCGGGAGAATCGCGTTTTGTAACTCGCAACAGCTTTGCGGTGACAAGCGGAGTGTCATGTAAACGAACTGTCGTGTCCGCCACGAATACGGTCATCGGTACCGGCGTTCGTCGTGCTGCGGTTCATCGTCCGCTGGGATTATTGCCGTTTCGCAGAGTTGAATCCGTACTTGAGGGACATTGTTTACCTGAGTCGATGATCATTCTGGGAGGAGAAGATTTTGGGGCAGGATTTGCTTCTTTGTTGAGTTTGTTTGGTGTCCACACAAGTTTGTTGGCGCGTGAAAACGGAGACGGTGACCTGCTGGAGCTGGCAGAAGATTCCGGGGTTCAGATCTTTTTTCATCCGTCTGAGCTTGGTCTCAGCAGTGAAGGCCATGTTTCCCCAGATGATCAGCAGATTGTGGACTGTCGCCGGACGGTGGGATTTACGGAGCATCTTGACCTCGCGACGATCGGAGTTGAACCAGACGAACATGGACAGCTTTGGTGCGCGGCGAATCTTGAGACGTGGTGCTCAGGGGTTTTTGGAATCGGTTCGGTCGTCGGCTTTTCGGCCGACTCCGCAGATCATCCTGGCGTGCAGGCGGAACGAGTATTGAATCGGATTCAACACCGTCTGCGAAAACCTCATTTTCTTCGAAGCCGTAGCGGGGCCAGGGTGTCGATTTAGGATTTATCCTGAAATAATTTCTGTAATTCTCCATAGGATGGAATTCCAGCCCGTCCGAAAAACGAAGGACTGGAAGTCCATCATAACATTTTGCAAACCCGCATATTGTTTCGGGACAATTACTTAGTGCATGGTGTGGGAAGCAACGCGCAACGCACTGCTGTCTGGCGTGTGATGTTTCGGCTCAAGGTTCAGCATCGCACTGTTCACTGTTGTGGTATGTTGCACTGCTCCTCAGACATTCTACCCACCCGTACAGCAAGTGGCTAAACGACGTAAAGTCCGCGATTGCATTCTCGGCATCGCATGAATTCTCCAGTGCGAATCCGGACGAGATCCTGGTTGGTGACTTTGCAGTTACAGCCATCACAGAAGTCATCTTCGATTCCGGCCAGTGCGCCGGGGCCGTTGGCGATTCGAAGACGGCGGTAGGCGGATAATCCTTCTCCGGGTGGTATCACTTTTTCTGCGACGTCTATCTGAGCCTTGAGGTTTTCAAGGGTCGCTTCCAGTGCGGGTTTTCCGGCTTCAACTTCTGCTTTGATCGTAACAGTTGCTTGTCTGCGATTCTTAAGCTCTGTTTCCAGGTTTTTCAGAGCGGCTTGAGTCGCGTCGATTTCTTCCATGGCTTCGAAGGCCGCGTTTTCAATATCTGCCTGCTCCGTGCGAACGTTAGCAATTTGACCTTTCACGATGTCGAATTCTTTGTTGGACGTCGCCGTGTTGAGCTGCCCCTCGTATTTTTTGAGTTCCGATTCTTTGGTTTTCAGCTTAAGGTTCAGTTCATCCGCGGTCTTTCGAGTCTGCTTGATTTTTGCCTTTTGGTTTTCAATCTGGTGTTCCATCTGTGCAACTTGTTTTTCCGCGACCAGGATCGATCGTGGACCTTCGGAAAGGGCCGCTTCGGCTTCGGCAAGTTGCAGCAACAATGCATGAAGTTGACTTAAAGCAATCGACAAATCCGATGCCATTCCGTTTCCTGTTCTGCTGAGTGAATTTTGAGTAGAGCGAAGCGATGTGCAGTTCAGACTGCCGAAATTCCTGTAAAGTAGTCAGGTTCTGAACCCGCTTTCCATTTGATGTTACAGCCGATGCTCGGCCGCTGCTCACCCAGCACTGTTTTGCCTGCCAGTACTGCGTCTGTCGCCGTTCGTAAGTCGGCACCAGTCACCGGTAGTCCATTCCCGGGGCGGCTTGCATCAAACTGGCCTCGATACGCCAGTCCGTGGCCTTTGTCGAACAGGAAGATGTCGGGTGTGCAAGCGGCGTGGTAGGCTTTGGCGACTTCCTGAGTTCCATCAAACAGATATGGAAACGAATAGCCTGCAGAACGCGATTCTTCCTTCATTTTGCCAGGTCCATCCTGTGGATAGGCGACGACATCGTTGCTGCTGATGCCGACGATTGCCAATCCCTTGACTTGATACTCGGTTGCAAAATCCTGCAACGCTTTGCGAATGTGAATGACAAATGGGCAGTGATTGCACATGAAGACGACCAACAGCGGCTTATCCGCGAAATCGGTTCTCGACACTTGCTTTCCATCAACATTGGTCAGGGAGAAATTCGGTGCCTGAGTGCCCAGGCTGATCATCGTGGATGCTGTTTTAACCATTGTTAGTTCTTTCTTTACGAGTTGTTCGTAGATGCAGTTCGCAAAAACCGAGGCTGGCTTTCGGCGGCTGATGATGTTGATTTTCGTTTACAGGATTGGCGGTATGGACTTCAGCGGGCAGTCTTTTGTTCCCGCAGTTTTTTAATCAGAGCGTCAATGATGGGTTTCTGAACAAAGTCCTTCAATCGTTTGCTGACGTCTTCCTTTGCCATTCGTGCAATCTGTTTAATGAGTGAGCTTGAGATGTGTGCGAACTTCTCAGCAGACATGAGAAAAACAGATTCAATTTCGCCATCGAGCACGTGGTTTGCCAGTGTCATCGTAAATTCCTGCTCGATGTCAGTCAAAGTTCGAACGCCACGCAGCAGGATGCGGCTATTGCATTGACGCACAAAATCGACCGTTAAACCGTCGAACGTACGCACATCAACGTTCGGGAACTCAGCCACAGCCTGCTGACATAAGTGCAGACGTTCCTCGCCAGAAAACAGCATGGTCTTGTCTGGGTTGACGCCAATTCCAACTGTTACGTTTTCGAAGATCTTCGAAGCGCGGCGGATAATATCCAGATGCCCGAGAGTGATCGGATCAAAGCTGCCGACGTAGACTGCGGAAAAGGAACGATGTTGGTGGGCCATTGCTGACTGTCCGGGAATTTGGATTCTGACGACGTTTCATTACAGGTTAACAGACCCACGCGGAATTCTCGCGAGGCTACGAAGGTCTCGTTCCGAAAATCGCAGGATCTGACTGCTGGCAAAATGGCAGAAGCCTCCCAAGTTCCG
>JAYVNW010000754.1:0-2829 GCA_043758225.1 Candidatus Kuenenia sp.
CCCAGGTAGAAATATACTGAACAATGCGAATTGCAGTGTCTCAGGTGTCAAACGAGCAGGAAACGAATTGCGCCGCGCGGAAGTGGTCGGCAATGCAGCCATCAATCCATCGAGGCACGATGGAGAAAATCGCAGGCATGGCAGAATCCTTTCCGCAAAACACAACCGACTCCTTTCGGTTGACTGATATCTGACGGCGAACAAGTCACCGCCGAAATCAGAAATACATTAGCCCACTTCAGGCTATGTTCCCGCTGGTCAAATCCAAATGATCAGCGAGCGACGGGCGGAACATTAGTCAAGCCCACTTCGCTTGTAAATCAAATCGCTGATTTTGTATTAAAGTTCCTCCTCCATCACAATATCTTGTATCTCGATGCGACTCCTTCTCTCCTTGTAGGCCGTCAAAGTCGTATCAATCCCCAACACTCCATGTGCGTCCCGCAGGATGCTTTCAAGATATTTCACCAGTGATTCATGGATGTTATTTGCGAACTGCTCGGCTTTGAGTACTTCAGTAATCTGATCAAATATCGTCTGATCGCTGACCTCATTTTGATTCAGTATTCTGCTGGAAGCCCGGAGAGTGCCAAGCTTCGGAAGCAATCCAACCTGCAAGTGATCGCACAACTCCCGTGCGAGGAGTTCTGCCTTCGTCAGGCGATCCGCCAATGGCAGATTATTAGGATTTTCAATTTGCATCATCTCGTCCCTCGCTGCGAATTAAAGTCTCAACCGAGACATTACAACAACATTCGTACACTACGGTCAAACCAAGTTCAGCAAAAACAGCGGTGTTTGCGGTAAGCTGTTGATAACTGTAACGGCAGAATCCATGTCTGACCTCAGCAACGCGCGACAAATGAAAATGGCGTCACATGGAAGAATGTTTTCACTTCTGTATACTTGTCGGAGCAAATTGCTTGAGACAACAAAACAGCATGAAGAATGAATTTGTAACCAAGGACAACGGTAATGGCAGTGCCACAGGTTAAAGCTGGCGAAACTCGAATTGGCTGGATAGGAACCGGCGTGATGGGTTCCAGCATGTGCGGACACCTGATCAATGCCGGCTTTGCGGCAACCGTCTATTCAAGGACAAAACAAAAAGCAGAAGCACTCATTGCCAAAGGCGCCATGTGGGCGGCTTCGCCGAAGGAGGTTGCTCAGAATTCTGATATCGTCTTTTCAATCGTTGGGTTTCCAGCCGATGTGCGCGAAGTCCTCCTTGGTGAGGACGGAGCAATGGCGGGGGCCAAGTCAGGTTGCGTCCTTGTCGACATGACAACAAGTCAGCCATCGCTTGCAGTTGAAATCTACGACGCAGCGAGAGCGAAGGAAATCCACAGCATCGATGCTCCTGTCTCCGGCGGAGACATCGGCGCTCGCAATGCAGCGCTGTCGATCATGATCGGCGGTGATGCTGATGTCGTGGCCGCGTTGCAGCCAGTTTGGGAGGCCATGGGAAAAACCATCGTGCATCAAGGACGTCCAGGTGCTGGTCAGCACACAAAGATGGTTAACCAGATTTTGATCGCAACCGGCATGATTGGTGTGTGCGAAGCATTACTGTACGGCTATCGATCCGGACTGGATCCTGCGACAGTTCTAAAATCCGTCTCCAGCGGCGCGGCGGGAAGCTGGTCGCTGTCGAATCTTGGCCCACGCATCATCGATAACAATTTTGATCCGGGGTTCTTTGTTGAACATTTTATAAAAGACATGGGAATCGCACTGGACGAATCCCGTCGAATGGGTTTGTCGATGCCTGGTCTGGCATTGGCTCAACAGCTTTATATGGCAGTAAAAGCCCAGGGATTTGGTCGCAACGGAACACATGCTCTGTTGTTAGCATTGTCCCAGATGTCCGGCATTGATTGGCGAAAACGCAGCTAGCAGATCAGCGATTCCAGCCACCAAATTCACCAGCATTTTCCCTCATGCGGCAGCACGAAGTTCACGCATGGATTTGTACTGGTATTTCTGTATATTGTCGTTATTCCTGTGAGTTTCGATTCCTGTTTGATGAAAAAAGAATAAAGTCATGGCGCGCCGTGGAGAAATGTTTGCAGGGTTGTCTGTTGCGTTGGTTTCCCCGATGCACAGTGATGGATCGCTGAATGAGGAGATGCTCAAGACCCTGATCGATTTTCACATCGAAGCAGGAACGGACACTTTGGTGCCAGTTGGAACAACAGGCGAAAGTCCGACATTGACACATGATGAACACGAACGCGTCATCTCCATTACATGTGATCATGCTGTTGGCCGGATCAAGGTCATGGCTGGCACAGGGTCGAACAGTACGGCAGAAGCTATTCGCCTCACCGCGTCTGCGAAGCGAGCGGGTGCAAACGGCGCGTTAATGGTGACGCCGTATTACAACAAGCCAACTCAGGAAGGTTACTTTCAGCATTATCGAGCGATTGCAGAGCATGTAGATTTGCCGATCGTGCTTTATAACATCCCTGGTCGCACAGCAAAAAATATGGAGCCGGAAACTATTTGCCGAGTTGCCGATGCCTGCCCAAGTGTCGTAGCCATTAAAGAATCGACCGGTTCCATGGATCAGGCGTCGCAGATTCTCGCGGCATCAGACCTGACGCTGCTCTCCGGTGACGATAGCCTGACATTGCCATTGATGGCCTTGGGGGCCAGCGGAGTCGTTTCTGTGGCGGGCAATATCGTCCCGAAGGATGTCAAAGCCATGGTGGAGGCGTTCACATCAGGCGATGTCACCAGGGCTCAGCAATTGCACTACAAACTTTTTCCGCTCTGCCGCGACATGCTGGGCCTGTCGACGAATCCAATTCCCGTCAAGGCCGCCAT
>JAYVNW010000755.1:0-2518 GCA_043758225.1 Candidatus Kuenenia sp.
CACCTCGCCAAGGAGTCCAATCGCCGCCAGCGAATCCTTTGACAGCATACGAGAACCAGCTGCGCCAACTTGACAATCAGTACAACAACACACTGCAACAACTTGACCGCAACGCCGCAGTTGCAGTCCCTCGTGCCCAATACTAATGCTACTACCCCGAACGTGAGCAGTCTACGCTCATATCGGTAGTACAGAATGAAAATGCCTGCATCCAGGATCCATGGTTCACCACGTTGACTATCTGTACTCAGCTATATCTATGCCGTCCGATTCAATGCAAACCTGGCAATGCCAGCGAGGATTTCTCGACCGGCACAGGGTGGCAAAGATTCCAGATTGCGTAAAGCACGGCGAACGAAGTGCTCTGCCGTTGCCTGAGCAGATATGACGCCTTGTCGAACAAGTGGCTCTTCGCGAAGCATTGCCTGATGATCCGAATCAGCCGACGACAATAGCTCTCGTAACTGAGTTTGTTCTGCTTCAGTTCCAAGTTTTAAAGCTCGAATGAGTGGCAACGTAATGCGATGATTTGAAAGATCATTCGCCGCGTCCTTACCAGTCTTCTCAGTAGCTTCCGTCAGATCCAGTACATCATCTGCGATCTGGAACGCCAAGCCAATCCGCATACCGAAGTGCTTCAACTGAAACTGCTGGGCGTTACTGCCGCCGGCAGTTCGAGCCCCCAAGAGACAACTGACCGCAAATAGCTGGCCTGTCTTACCGCCGATAACTCGAAAGTAGTCGCGTTCGGATGCAGACTGTTCCAGCCGCACTGCAATTTGATTCAATTCACCTTCGCAGGTGCGATCTGTCGCAAGCCCAATCAAACGGCACGATTCAGCATCTCCAGTCGTGGCGGCAAGATGAAAGGCTTTCGAAAACAGGTAATCGCCAAACAGTACACTGGTCTCAGTGTTCCAGCGGCGGTGCACAGTTGCCACATGACGCCTGAGACTGGCATCGTCAATAACGTCGTCATGAACCAGTGTGGCCGTGTGAATCATCTCAACGACGGCCGCGAGTCGATGGACATTTTCTCGTGCCGCAGACGTCGGATGGAAAAGCTGCGCACTCAACAGTGTAAGAATCGGACGAATCTGCTTTCCCTGAAATCGCCCAACGTGCTCGGCCACATCCTGAACAAACATATTTGGATTGCGGAACTGTTGATTCAACAGGGCATTCACAGATGCCAGATCCGACGCCAAAAGCTGCTGAATCCGTTGCTGAAGTCCGTCGCGATCTGACACGACTGTCGTCATGAGTTCTTCTGTCCTATAGATTTCTAACAAAGTGTCCCGAACGCCCACCGGATTTTTCCAGCAGACGAATACTCTGAATTTCCATCCTGCGGTCAACTGATTTACACATATCGTAGATCGTCAGACAACAGACACTCGTACCTGTCAACGCTTCCATCTCGACGCCGGTTCTTGCTTCCGTCGCAACGCTGACCTCGACACGCAGCAAATTCTCGGCAGGGAAAGAATACTTAACTTCGGCTTTTTCCAGCGGAAGCACATGACACAGCGGTATCAGATCGGCAGTTCGCTTTGTCGCCATAATGCCAGCCAGGCGAGCCACTTCAAGAACATCGCCCTTTGAGAACGCACGTTCCCGGACTAACCGCAAAGTCTCCGGCTGCATTAACACAATTCCTTCGGCACGTGCCGAGCGGCGTGTTACGGCTTTTTCGCCAACATCCACCATTCGACTAGCGCCGTCGGCGGAAAAATGGGTAAATTCACTCATCCAACAGGACCCGCCGTTATTCCGCGTCGTTCAGCCGCCAGTTTGCATCAAAGACATTCGCCCACACGGTTTGCTCATGAAACCCGCCAGATTTCGCGGTCGCGAACTTCTGCACTGCAATGTCCCCCAATCTCGGAAAAAGCATCGCGTTTGTGGAACGGAATTCCCTGTCGTGAAACGTCTGACCAGAATTGATCACAACGTACTTCTTGGAATTCAGCGGATTCGGAAAAATCAGACTCAAACCATGATCTGCCGAACTCCATGCCTGTTGCCCAATGCGAATATGCTCTTTGGTCCATTCCAATGGCAGGGTGCCAACGATCTTTTTTAGCACCGCATTGGAATTGGGATCACCAAACAGAATCAGATGATTTGTGGCCAGCAGTTTTTCATCAACAGCAATATCATCGACAATCCTGATATCCCCACGCATCCATTGAGCGAACTCAATGGAAAATCGATCCAGCGTCCAATTCGCCCATTGTTGTGAAGTTTCATTCCACGGCGTGCCGGTGGCTCGCACACAAACAAAAGAACTCATAAACGCATCGTCGATCGGACCTTGAAGCCCTTGACGTTTGTGACCGTTGGGATTCTCGCTGAAGCCTCGGGATTCGTCGTAGTCCAGCACGTGCCATCTGGATTCCTGTTTCACGAAGTATACGTCCGGCAGCAATCCGCCACCAGCACCGCGACACTCCAGCACAGTACCGTCAATGATCGCATCGGTTCCGATATCACGATTAAGCCGCAAAGCGGCGAC
>JAYVNW010000756.1:0-2381 GCA_043758225.1 Candidatus Kuenenia sp.
TGTTGTTTGTTGGTGATCCGTGAAAACACCAACGGCTCGAATCGCGAGAGCCGTTCTACCTCTGGCCCAGCTGGGCGTGGACTGCGTTGAATGGAAACCTCTCTCCATGAAAAACTTGAGCGGGCGCGACATGAATTACTCGATCTGACCGCCAGAAATCGCCTCCTGAACACTCCTTTTGGACGCGGCCGAACGACTCGCCTCGACGTTGTTAAGGAGCGGGCTGCTGACATTCTTCGGATTCTTTTGATCGAACGTCGCGAGATGACATTTCTGCCCGGCAGAGCTCAGGACGACAGAAACGACGATCCTGATTTTGAAACAGCTTTGGAATCTGGCATCCCCATCGAGGGCCTTGACGAATCCACCAACAACTCTGAAGACAATGTTCTCCCGGATCACAATGCAGAATTGACTGCCCACTCTCAGTACGAAGGACAAGAATATTCTTCACAGCCTGCGGCAGACACCGCGGAGCAAAAGAATCGTTTTACCGACCGTCACTTGCAGACACAGCTCACCTCAGAACAACTTCAGTTGAGACTCCTTCGTTTGTCCACTGAGGCACGCACGATCCAGGAAGAGCAAGGCATCAACGCACTGTTCATTGGGATAGGCTTTCTGGAATGGTATGAAAATCACAACTCGGACAAGCCTCGATTCGCTCCCCTTGTACTCGTGCCGATTGAGCTCCATCGAAAATCCGCAAATGCAAGATTTAAAGTCAAGGCTCTTGAGGACGACCTTGCAACAAATCTTTCACTCCAGGCAAAACTGCAGATAGATTTTCGGATCACACTACCTTCCCTTCCTGAGGCTGAAGAATTCGACGTGGAAGCGTATTGTGACGCGGTCGAAAAAGTCATTATTGATCAGCCTCGCTGGCAGGTTCATCGCAATCGGATGACGATCTGGTTCTTTTCGTTTGCCAAATTTCTGATGTTTCGCGACCTGGTTCCGGAAGTGTGGCCCGAACAGAATCGTATGGAAAATCAGCCGCTGGTCACAGCGATGCTGCTCGATGGATTTTTGCACGATGGACCACTACGCAGCGACGATGAGCGATTGGATTCATACCTCCTGCCGCGGGATCTGATTCATGTTGTGGATGCCGACAGTTCTCAGGCAGAAGCGATCGAAGAAGTTCGAAGTGGACGCAATCTGATTATTCAAGGTCCTCCGGGAACTGGAAAATCCCAGACGATAACCAACATCATCGCCTCCGCAGTCAAAGACGGAAAAAGTGTCCTGTTTGTTGCCGAAAAGATGGCCGCCCTTCAGGTTGTCAAATCGCGACTCGACCGAGTCGGTCTTGGAGATATGTGCCTCGAATTGCACAGTCATAAGGCAAATAAGAAAAGTGTCTGTGCAGAACTTGAACGAACATTAGGCGTCGGTCGTCCGGTTACTGCGGACATTGATGCTCAGGCAAACAAGCTGCAACGGGCGAGAGATCGACTGAACCAGTATGACAGTGAACTGCATACTCCAATTGAGCCGTTTGGTGTCACGCCCTATGCAATCATCGGCAAGCTCAGTCGTCTCAAAGCGTCGAACACTCAGCCGCTGGATATCAAGCTCCCGATGATGGAGTCATGGACGCAGAGCACCTTCAGCGACAATCTCCAACTCGTCAGGGACCTGTCACTGACACTGAAGGAGCTTGGTCCGCCAAAGGAGCACCCGTTCTGGGGAACAAGCCGCGACCAGCCGCTGTTGCCAAGCGACGTCTCATCACTGTCGCAAACTCTCGATGAACTGATTGCGGCGATCACGACTCTAAGTGATCAGGCAAAAGTTCTTGCATCACAGATGCGCATTTCATGGGCGGACGACACGGCCACGCTGCAGACTGCACAGCGAATGACTCGCGTGGCGGAGGCACTACTTGCGATGCCTCCGCTGGATGCTTCCTGCCTGACGAATGAGGTTTGGATTCGGCAACTTTCTGAGATCAAGCGGGCGGTTGCCACCGTAAGATCGTGGCATGAGTGCCGGCGTGAAACAGATTCACGGGTGTCTCCTCTCGCCTGGCAAACTGACCTCAGTGAAACGAGGCGTCAACTTTCCGCACATGGCCGATCGTGGTTACGGTGGCTTTCGGGATCTTATCGACAGGCCCGCAGAACCTTGCAGGGCATCCTGACCGGACCTTTGCCAGGAGAACTGAAAGATCAATTGCAGCTGGTCGATGCGGTCATCAGGGGTCAGGAGTGCAGCCACTTGCTGCAAAGTGCTTCAGCACTCTTCCAGATCGGCAGGAATGCGTTCGGAGCACGCTGGAAGGCATTGGATTCGGACTCCAGCGAATTGACTGCGATCCTCAACTGGAGCGATCAGTGTCAGAAGGCGTCATTGCCCAGCGCGTTTCGGAAAATTGC
>JAYVNW010000757.1:0-2147 GCA_043758225.1 Candidatus Kuenenia sp.
GCCGTCAAATTGCCTCCAAAAATGGGCTATCGTTGGCACTTAGCACAGAAGAACGTTGACCTCTGAGCTTGTACAACCCTCTGGATTTTGGCCCTTTCACATAGGTCACATCTCTCTCCTTCCCGGCCGTAGACCTGGTGTTCGTTCTGATATCCGCCACTTTTATTTAGAGCATTGCGGTAGGTACCGTCACCGAGCGTGGAGCCTTCGTATTCGATCGCTTCATGCAGGATACGATTTGTGGCGATCATCAGATTCTGAATCTGCCGCTGCGAAAGCTTTGATGCAGGGCGAAAAGGAGAGATACCTGCTTCGTGCAGGATTTCACTGGCGTAAAGATTTCCTATGCCAGCGATGAGTGACTGATCAAGGAGGGCGACTTTGATTTCCCGGTCCGTTCGCGAGAGGATTTTCTTCCAATCTTGAATCGGAATATTCAGAGCGTCGCGTCCCAATCGAGATTCCAGGGCTCGGAATTCCATTTCTGTTAGAAGTGAAACAGTTCCCAGGCCGCGACGATCCCAGAATTCGAGGCTGGCGACCTTTGTTGTTACAAGTGAAAACTCAAAGCAGACTCGACGATGCTTTTGCGTTGGCGGATCGGTGAGCAACATCAAACCGGTCATCCTTGGTTCAATGACAATGCGATCGCCGGAGTCCAATCGTAAGACAATCCGTTTTGCCAGACGATCAATTGATGAAATCGTTTTGCTTTCAGTCCGCGCAATCAAAGCACTGCGACCAGGTGAAATCTGAATCGGGCGGCACGGACATTTCGGAAAAATGGTGCGGTCAATTCGACGGGCGATGCAGTCTGTCCGGATGCCGCGCACCATTGTTTCAACTTCAGGTAGTTCGGGCATATTCAGTGATCCTGGGATAAACCGGGGCTGCAAGGCCAGCATGATCGTCACAACACACAAAGTTATTCAGTATATTCGTTGAAAGCAACACATTTGGATTTTCAGAGACAACTGGTATGTCATTGAATTACAGGATTCTTCTTGACGTTGACGTGATTCGCGACGATCCTAAGCAACGGTCAATTCTGACTTTGTTGCTCCCCTGCGCGAAGTGAGCTATCCGAAAAGGGGTCTGACCCTTTGGATGTGGATGTGAGCAATTGTGTGAGTCGTTCAGCTCCCCGGAGAGGGTCAGACCCCTTTTCGGATCGCCGCCTTTTCTTCGCATTTTTTTGAGGTCACGCAGATGCGTCAGTCTCTCGCAGCGTTTTTTCCGCGTCAATTTGGGCTTCGTCGAACTCTTCGCAAGGGTGTGAATCTGGCATGCTGTCTTGCCGTCCTTGCGTCACCAGCAATGAAAGGGTCTGTGTTTGGCGGAACGCCCGACGCGGAAAAGTCACCTTCTGCTGATGCGATTATGGAGTCTGCAAAGTTAAGAATGGACGCCAGACTCGCGGCGGAACAAGGCGATTTCCTGAAAGCGACCAAGGCTCTGGGATCAGCAGCTGAACTTGTCGGAGATCGTATGACGGCTGGCAAAGCCCAGGACGCTCATGCTCAATTGGAGGCTAGAGGGGGGTCAATGTTTGCGAATTTCCAGCCATTGATCCAGCTGATCACTGAGCAAACTGCCCCTCCAGCTCGCTGGTTCGACGTGGACGGCGAAGGTGGGCGATTGAGCCAATTCTCGCAGGGAGTGTTTGTGGGAGCACCAGCCGTGATGGCAGCTCTTACGCTCGCAGGAGATGATTCTCGATTGATCTCTGCATTCGAGATGGCGAAGTCGGCCAACACGAACCGCGATGTTCGAGCCACCTCGAACCTAAGACTCATCTCGCTGCCTCGACTTGAGCAGCACGTCCTCAAATTGAAAGAAGCTGGGCAACCTATTCCCGATGATGTGGCATGTCTGGCGGGGATGACTGAAGTTCGCTTTTTGTTTGTATTTGCTGAAACCGGCGATGTCATAATTGGCGGAACAGCAGGCGATTGGGCGAATGACGAAACCGGTCGCACAATCGGTATTGCCCAGCATCGGCCGACACTCAAATTTGATGATCTGGTGACTCTCAGCCGAACGTTCTCGTCTGGTGGCTCCGGATTCTTCATGTGCTCGATCGATCCAAAGCCTGAGCAGGTGAAAGCTGTCAAGGAACTTGTGGGCAGCTATGGACCTCTGTCAGC
>JAYVNW010000758.1:0-3405 GCA_043758225.1 Candidatus Kuenenia sp.
AGGCGATCGCTCGAACAAGAAACACCACGTTCGCTGGTGACGTTGTCTACCGTGACGGCACGGCTGATTCTGTGGGCTCGGGAAGACATTCGCCTGTCAAAATCGATTGGCTCAGAGCCAGGCAGCAAACTCAAAATCGCGGATTGTCCTCAGCCGGGTACGGTAGTTTCGCGTTCCAGCCCGTTGTGTTCGATTTATCTGACGGGTGACGATTCTGAGGACGTCATACAGCAGCTCTGCACGATGGAGGATCATCTGAGGGGCAGCAGAAATCGAAGTCTTTCCACATTAACAAAGTTTGGCTATTCAATGAAAACGATCGGAAGCCAGCTGCAGCTGTTGTGGAGAAAATTTGAACGATTTACGAGTTGATATCGGAAGTCTCGGTGTAAGCGGGAATCAATCCACGGCGTTTAAGGTCCTGTTCTTTCGAAACCACTTTGATCATGTGAATGATCAGCAGCACGCCGGCGATACCGCACAGAATCAACAGTGGCGCCTGAAAGCTGAGATGGCCGTCGTCGTAGCGAGAGAGGAACACACCGTCCGTTTGGAATTGATCGGAAGAGCCACCATCCTTTTGATAAAACGTTGCTAAAGCGTTATTGCAAAAATGGAAAGCCATGGCTGGAAACAGACTACGACTGTAGATCGCAAGTAGTCCCAGAACCAGCCCCAACAATGCAGCATTGAATGCTTGCTGTGGAATCATATGAATGATTCCGAACATCAGGCTGGAAATACCAATTGAGATTGCCAAACGACCGCCACGCGCAAGACCGCTGAGGATGAATCCGCGAAAGGCAAGTTCTTCGCAAATGGCTGGCGTCACGGCGAAGACCATGAGTAATAGCCATGTTGAACGTTCATCGGTTTTCATTAACGCCATCACTCGGCCAGCCGATTCTGGCAGTTGAGGAAACACCTTGTACTCGACAAGAAATCGACTGAGTTCCATGCTCAGTGGATGAGCGATCAGAGCAAGGCAAATGCCAATGGCCATCGCCGTCAGCGATGGCATCCGTAAGCGAAACGTGGCACGCAAGCTGGTCGTCAGCAACAATCCCATGAACACAGCCGGACAGGCAATCATCGATAATTGCTGCACCACGATCAGCCGCATCATACTACTGCCAGGATCTGGCGCGTTGAGGTCAGTTCCCATATACTTCATGGCCACGAACTGCAGCATCAGAATCAAAATGAAGCAAAAGACTGCTTCCGGAAATGCCGGAACAGCGTCTTTCGTTCGCAGCATCTGGCGGAACCAAAGTCGCAGGTCGAATTTTTCTGCTTCGCGGAATAACACGTCTTCACTGTTATACAGTTCAATTGCCCACCAAAGTGCCAGCATGCTGTAGCCGATACTTGAAACCAGCACCGGCACCGCATAATACACAAGGTCGCCAGAACCAGGTGCACCGAGCAATAGTCCTTTGAGCAACAGCGTTACATTCACAACCGGAATCACGCTATAGAGCGGCGTCATTTCGACGGCTGGCGACAGACAGAACATCGTCAGTCCCATGACGACCATCAGCAACGGCGTCAGGTAATACTGCCCTTCTTTTGTCGATCGCGCGAAAGTGGCCAGCGCGAGACACAACGAACTGAACAACGCTGACAGCGGAAGAAGCAGAATGATCATCCACATCAACGGCGCGAATCCGGGAAATTCCAGGCTCACCGTGTTCGTCATGCCGCGTCCGATTCCCGAGGCCATCTGTTGTCCGGTCAGACCCATACTCGCCAGATTCAGTATCGCAGTCGCGACACTAAACAGCATAATCGTCAGGAACTTGCCCATCACCAGTTCGATCCGACGAGCCGGGCTGATCAGCAGTGTCTCCATCGTGCCGCGTTCTTTTTCGCCAGCACCAAGATCGACAGCCGGATAAAACGCGCCTGTGAGTGCCATAATAACCAGCAGGGCCGGAAACATCTTGCTCCACACACTGGCAGCAACCTGTTCTTTCCGAGCAACCTCGACATAAGTCAATCGAGCGGGATGCTGCAGTTCCAACGGCAACGAAGCACTTTCAAAACTGCGTCGTCGGACGGCGTCTTCCCAGTTCACAAGTGCTTTTTGAATGCGTCCGAACGCGACATTTGATTTATCATCCGCACTGTTACGGACAACGACAATGGGAGGAACTTTAGCGATTTGCGTATCGTCTGTTTCCGAACCTTCTGATCTTGCCTTGATTTGATCCTGCATGGACCTCATGGCTTCGCCGTATCCCTTCGGCACAATCACGAGGACCTGAAATCCACTTTCGCCAAACCGTTCGCTGATCAGATCCTGCAAAGCGGAGCGAGCGTTGCTGTTTGCTGCGTCGTCCGATTTCTGGTCCAGGCTCGAAAGTGCCTGAATTTGATCAGCAAGACTGTGCGCTGCAACAAGTAGTTGGGCGTCAGTCTTTTCGCCGCGACGAGAGTCTTTTGCTGCTGTCGTTTTGAATTCAGCGTCAGGAGTTTTAACCGTCGCACCAGATCCTTCAGCGACACTCAACGCCGGAACATCTTTGACTGCTCGTTCAGCCAGAATGCGCAGACTTGATGTATCCTGTTTGCCTTCTCCCAACCATCCTGATTGAATGCCATTTTCGTCCAGCAACGACGGAGATTCCGGCAGATCGTCGGAGTTCAGAATGATGGCGATCCGCTGTTGTTCGCTGAACGTCAGCAACATCTGCACAACGCCCAGCCCCAGCATGGGATACAGGAACAATGGCAGAATCGTGATCATGAACAGCGTACGTCGATCTCGCAGTTGGTCACGCAATTCGCGCATGAAGATGAGTTTGATGTTTTTCCAGCTCACGACTGCACCTCAGCACTCGCAATGCGGCGTTCTTCGGCGACTTCATCTTCGCGGCGCTGCACAAGATCAAAGAACAGTTCTTCTACGTCTGGTTGGTTGTAGCGATCCGCGAGTTCCGGCAAAGTGCCCTCCGCAAGAATTTTACCGCAATGAATCACGGCAATTCGATCGCAAAGTTTTTCGACTTCACGCATGATGTGAGTCGAAAAGATTATGCATTTACCCTGATCACGCAGAACGGCAACGGCCTTCAGTACCGCGCGAGCGACAAGTACATCCAGACCTGAAGTGGGCTCATCAAAGATGATGACGGGCGGATCGTGAACAATCGTGCGGGCAATCGAAACTTTTTGCTTCATGCCGGTAGACATTTTCCCGCCGAGACGATCACGAATCTCATGCATCTGCAGGACGTCGAAAATTTCGTCGATGCGAGTCTGCAGCTTTTCTTCGGGAATGCCGTAGAGGCGGCCATAGTATTCGACCATCTCGCGAGCAGTCATGCGGTCGTAAATTCCAGTGTTGCACGACATGAATCCAATTCGAGCGCGGACGCCTTCAGGATTCTGCACGACATTAAT
>JAYVNW010000759.1:0-7806 GCA_043758225.1 Candidatus Kuenenia sp.
GGCGGCGGCGGTGGACAGCAAGGTGGCGGCCAGAACCAAAATGCCGGAGGAGGATTTGGCGGTGGCGGAGGTGGCGGTGGGCTTGGTGGCGGTGGAGGAGGTCTCGGTGGTGGTGGAGGAGGTCTCGGTGGTGGTGGTCAACAAGGGGGAGGTTTCTTTTCGATTCCGCCAGAACGCACAGTCAGAGTTCCATATGTTTCGGCATGTCTCAATCATGGAAAACCAGATCCCTCGCCAAGGCTGGAATACAAATTGGTGCCCGTTGAAGAATACACGCAGGACGAAGTTTTGAGCGAGCTGATTCGGATGGTGGGGTCTGGAAAATTTGATCAGCATTCGGCTCAGGCTGCAATCTGGAATCGTACTGACGATATGGGATGGCAAATGCTGGCAGAAAAAAGCACGCGTGGGATTCTGCATGTTGAGTATTATTTCAGCTCGCAAAACATTCAGGAAGGCCAGAGGATCGCGGCATTTGCGGAGGGAATTGCTCGTGAGAATGCGATGTCAGAAAAACAAAATCCGAAGGACGCAGCAAGTTCGCGAGTTCCACGGCAAAGGTCTTCACAGCGCTCCATTCCTTTCCATCGTGACTGATCGCTACTGTAACCTTGTTGCCTTGACAAGTGACCTTCATCCGTACTCGCTGCATTGCAAAGTCCTTTCTGACCGCGCGAAGCTTTGATCAATGCGTCCGAGATGAATGATCCAGCAGCACGGTCAGGTGCGTTTCGACGCAGTCTGCGAGGCGATCGACGTTGTAACCGCCCTCAAGGATGCTGACCAATCTTCCGTCGCAATGCGTATTGGCCACCTGCAGAACGAGCTCAGTAAGGCTCTGGAAATCTTCCGTCTCCAGCCCCAGAGATCCTACTGGATCATCGGCATGCGCATCGAAACCGGCGCTCACAATGACAAGGTCAGGCTTGATCCAGTCTGCGGCTCGGGTGAGCATGTTTTCGAAAGCTGACAGATAATCCTTGCGAGATGTTCCGAATTCCAGCGGCAGATTAAACGTTGTTCCCAGTCCGCCACCGCTTCCGGTTTCTGACCTGCGGCCTGTTCCGGGATAAAACGGAAATCGATGTGCGGAAAAGAACCCTACTTGCTCATCTTCATAAAATACATCCTGTGTTCCATTGCCGTGATGAACGTCCCAATCGACGACGAGGACTCGGTTCAGTCCCAGCCGCTTGACCGCAGTTCGTGCGGCAATGGCGGCATTGCTTAGGAGGCAAAACCCCATCGCGCCTTCGGGAACGGCGTGATGCCCCGGCGGTCGTACCAGACAGAGTGCCGTTAAATCTTCGCCACTGACAACGCGAGACACTGCATCCACCGCCGCGCCGACGGCCAGTGTGGCGACAGCAGCAGATTCAGGACTCATCACCGTATCGACTTCGATTCGTCCGCCTCCATCGGCTGCAAATTCGCGAATATTCCGCAAATGATGTTCCGGATGGACTCGAAGAATATCGGTATCAGCGGCTGGCAGTACTTCCGGCACAGCGCAGCGGTTCTGCAGACCAGAACGTCGGAGCATTGCGTGGATGGATTTTAGCCTCTCGGGACATTCAGGGTGCGAACCGGTTCGATGCAGCAGGAACCTGTCGTCATGATACAGCAGCGTCATTCGCCAAGTCCTTTTGCAAAAGCATCCGTCGGCAAATCTCGCCCCGTCAACTGACGGAACTGCAGATTCAACTGGATGGCGAAGACCGAAGTCGGGTTGATGTACTTCGCTCCGCGTGCGACTGCTTCGTCGGCAAATGACGAGCCCTGCATTCCGACGGTCAAATCCACCACCGTCATGCGTTCGCGAATAACCATCGGATTTACCTGGCCCTTTGCAAGGCCGCACGGCATTCCGAAATCGGCGAGCACCAGCGTATCTGCTCTCAGGTCGTGCACCGCGTTCCAGCCAACATGCCGCACGCCGATGGATCTCGCCATCGCAGCTGCTGTATTGTCAGACGGCCCAGCGATGCTCACCGCCGCACCTTTCTGGCTGAAGTAGATAGCAGCGCCGCGAGCCATGGAGCTGTTTCCGATCACTATCACTGAACCTCGCGAGGTCCATTCTGCAGTGCCTGTTACCGCTTCACCCGCCTTTTCGATCGCAGCAAATGTGGTGCACGCACCCGCCCAGCCGCCGGATATTTCTTTGAGAACATCGATGCGTTTGGATGCAGTTGCGAATTCATCCAGCGATGTCGTCAATGACGTAAGATCACCGTCATATGCAGGGTCGACGATCAGGCCATTGATCTTCATTTTCTCCAGCATCTTCGGAAATCTGGAAAGATCGCCCGGCAGCAACGGCAGGCATCGAATGGGTTTGTCCATTGAGGAAAATGCTGCGTTGAGGACTCGGACGGCGATATTCTCTGAATCACCGTAGCCGATGATCCCGACAAATCGCGTCTTCGAAGTGATCTCGCTGCAACGATAGTCTTCATTCAATTGCCAGACGGTCGCCTGTTTCTCAAACGCCTCCATGCCCTTTTCCAACGCAGCATAGGTCCAGGGCGAGCCGTACTTGCGGCTCAAAAGCGAAAACGTCACACCCGACCGACCAAAACCAATTCCAACAATCGGAACTTCGCGACGCTGCGTGACAGCGGCCAACAGCGGCCATGCGCCGTCCAGATCCTCAGTCAGCCACGTGAACTTCACGACATCAGCCCTGGCCTTACAGCACTCAGCGAAAATCTCGTCAATCTTCGTCAGCGGTCGGTTGAGATTTGTGTAGGCAATGACTCGCTTGGTCTTGCCGAAACGCGGAATGTTCTGAGCCATCTCCAGATCAAGTTCGACATAGGCGGGGCCGGCGACAATTGCTTCACGCAGCAGGCTCATACGCTGAGTCTCGGTCCCCTTCCATGCGCCACCATCCTGCTCACGGCGACACGAAACCAATATTGGCTTATCGACCATTTTGATCAATTCACTAACATCTGGTTCGTTGATGAAATGATCCAGGCACAATTCGATCAAATCGCATTTGCGGGATGCGTTCAGCAAATCTGCCGGGGCAAGTGTTCGGGAAGCAGGTGTAACGGAGATACAGATCATGTTTTAGACTCAGAAGTTGTAGAAGAAGGTGTTCCACGCAAACGATTTCGAAACAATTTCTGGCAGCCGACGGCAGCAATGATGCAGAACATCGGCATCACCGGAGCCCGCATGCGAGTGTCGGTCCAATAGAAACAATGCAGAAGCATGAACGACAGGACAATCAGCCACAAGTCTACAAAACTGGTTTGTGGTCGAAGATCTGGCTGGACGACAGATCTCGGAACTCGCCACAAACCTATCACAGATTGAACTACAACAGCGACAACGCCTAGCCAGATGATCCCATACCAAAGCCCAATCAACATTGTGACAGCTTGTGGCAGTCCGTCATCCGCTCCGGGAGTGACCGCGCAAAATCTACTTAGCCGCAGCAGGCAGGCTTTGGCGCAACTGATCGGTTGTTTCTTCATCGCAGCAACAGCCTGCTGATAATACCACGCATCCTGTTCTGGTTCGTCGCCTGGAGTAACGCCCTGCGCGGCGGATTCAGCAATCATCCGCTGCTGCCATGCGTCGAGTTCAGGGCCCGACCATGGAAACTGCATGTCGCCGTCAATTACGTCGCGATAGAAATCGGGATTGTTTCCAAGCGCAAGCGTATAGCCGCCGTGCGTTGTTGCCGGAATGAATTTTTTGAACTGCACAGCGTTACGAATGATCCACGGCGAAATCGCAATGACTGCGGCGACGAGTGGCAAAATCGTACGCGAAACATTTTTGCAATTCGCGGTGCCAGACTTGAATCGCAGGATCAATCGCCAGAGCATCAATATTCCACAACACACCAACAGGATCGGGCGAACAAGAGAACCGATACCAAAAAGCAGACCCGAGATGATGCAGTATCCGGCACACCATGCATCAGTCGTGGCGTTTCGATTTTCGGCTGCTTTCCATGAAACAGCTGCTGCCATCAACATCGCAGCAGCAGGAACTTCAGTCATGGGCAAAATCGAATAGCGGACCAGCAATGGATCGAAAGTTGTGATCACGGTGGCGACCACCGAAATATGCGTTGGCAGATGCAGTTGTCGACACAGCATCCAGGTCAGCCAAATAATGGTGACACTGCAAGCAACGTTGATGAAAACCACGCTGGCTGGAATCGACAGTCCAGTGCAGCGAACAGCGGCAATTGCAAGGGGATAGGCGGGCGGACGAAATGCTGTCGCAAAATGTGTGTACGGACCGACGAAGCCCTCGCCCTGCACGATCATCTGAGCATGTGCGAGATATCCGTCGTGGTCCATCGTCAGATCTGCCGGACGCAACCAGGCTCCGCCGATCCGAACGGCAAGCCCAAGGATAATTGCGAGTAACAGTGACGTGGGAATCCGCATGAATCAGTCGAAAAAAAGTAACGGCCGACAGAAAGACTGAAGGAAGTATGTCTATTCTCTTCGGCGTGACAATTCACACGATCATCAAAATCGGACTGTTGCTTTTCTGCGGGTTGAACGAGAATGCAGGAATCTATCGGGCGAGACACCTCGCTCGAAGTACGTTTATTGGATCTGGTCGGCGAAGAAGCTCCGCCGCACCATACGATTTACCCGCCTCGGTTATTCGGTCGGAGTTCCTTGTGAAAGAATCGCTACTTTGGACAGTAAATCTAATCAGGCATCTGGATAAAGAACTAGAGGGATTGTCTCAATCACTGGGTAACTGGATGTATGTGGTCCTGTTTGCAGTGGTCTTCTGCGAAACAGGATTGATCGTCACGCCTTTTCTTCCTGGCGACTCACTGCTCTTCGCAGTCGGAGCATTGATCGCGTTGCCCGGTGCCGGGCTTAGTTTCCCATTGATGTTTGCACTTCTGACGGTCGCGGCCGTGCTGGGTGACGCCGTGAATTATCGCGTCGGGAAATCAATCGGTCCCAGGGTATTTCGCAGCGAAAAATCTCGCCTATTGAACAAAGATCATTTGCTTAAAGCACAACGCTTTTATGAAAAGCATGGCGGCAAGGCGATTTTTCTGGCCCGTTTCGTCCCTATCGTGCGCACCTTTGCTCCATTCGTTGCAGGAGCCGGCAAGATGAACTACGCTCGATTTTGGATGTTCAACATCAGTGGAGCCATTACATGGGTGGGCCTCTGCCTCACAGCAGGTTACATCTTTGGCAACATGAAGATCGTGAAAGAAAATTTTTCATTGGTGATGCTGGGAATCATTTTCCTGTCCATCGTACCCATAGCCATTGAATGGTGGCGAGATCGACGCGAGACAAAGACGGCAGAAGCATCCAGATCTGCCGGAGTCTGAGGCTCGACAATGCAGAAAATTACGGTTTAGGTGTTGCAGCGACACCGGTCCGATACCAGTCGCTGACGACTTGAAAACGTCCACCATTTGTTCGACAATGTGCACGTGGCCATGGTTCCAGATGCACGAGTGGTCCATTGATTGCTGTATTATGTCCGAACGCCCCATTGTTCATCAATACCAAGACCCCGTCGATTTGATTTGGCTTCGTGCTGCTGCGGACTTAGAGCTCGCGGTCCAGCGCTCGGCTGAGGCCTACGCTTCCTACGATGGGAACGGGACGTTGACGATCTCTGTTGCCGACGATTTCGACGCGGACGACTCCCTGGCCCAGATGATTTTTCATGAAATCTGCCACTGGCTGGTGTCGGGAATCCACGCCAGGGACCTGCCCGACTGGGGACTTTCCAATACCAGTAATCGCGATTTGATTTACGAATACGCCTGCCATCGATTGCAGGCGGCACTCTCGGCCCCCTTCGGCTTGCGTGCGTTTATGGCCGTGACAACCGACTGGCGACCTTACTGGGACGCATTGCCGGAAAACCCGCTGAAAGACGGAGACGATCCGGCGATCGCGATTGCTCAATCCGGGTTTCAACTGGCTAAGACCCAACCTTTTGAGTCGGTGTTGACACGCAGTTTGTCTGCCACGGCAGCGATTGCTGATGCTGTGCGTGGTGTGGCACCCGCATCTTCGCTTTGGAATGTGACGCGTTTCCGTCACCGCCTGGGCTCGCTGTTGTCTGGCTCTGAGGCTTTACGCTGCGGGTCATGCGCCTGGGCCGTTTCCGGAAAGTCTGGCCTGCGCTGTCGTCAGCACAAGCCACCGGGCAAAACTGCACCCCGCGTTAGTTGCGATGAGCAGGCGTGCGAACGTTGGGAGCAAAAGTTGGCCGCTGAGGACTGCGCTGGTTGCGGCGCGTGCTGTCGTCAGGGCTTCGATCTGGTAACTGTCTCTGCACGCGATCCGTTTAGAAAGTTGTACCCGGAACTCGTGCAATTGCAAAACGGCGAGCACATCGTTCCGCGCCCGGGTGGCACTTGCGTTGCGTTGGACGGAGATGGCGCGGCGGCGACACCGTATCGTTGCCGCCATTATGCCACTCGTCCCAAGAACTGTATGGACTTTGAGCTCGCCGGAGACGCCTGCCTGCTCGCCCGTCGTCGTGTCGGGCTCAGTCGCTAGTTGTTACGTACGGCGATCATCACATCTCCGTAAAACGCATCTACAGCATTAATTGAAAGTTTGCATCCTCTGTGTTCGCAATCTGACGCGATGCCGGACGTGACCTCGCACTGCCACTTCATCGATCAATACTGACTCGCAAATCGCAGCGGATCTTCTGAGAACAGCGTCATCGTTTCACGAGAGCGGAACAGATAAAGTCGGTCTCGATACCATAAGGCATAATCCAGTTGCCCTGCTTGCTCTTCACCGCTGTTCACCAGCACAACCACATCGCTGCCACCGGCTGCAGGAGCGTAGCGTGAAGGCTCAGCATCGAATGCTGCTTTAGATTCGGCAGACGAAAATCTATAGGTCTGCAGACCGAACGCGGATGTGAACTGTTCATTGGCGTCCACCAGTTCTCTGCGTTCTCGCAGGGCGACTGGACAAAATCCTTTGAATCCCGTCTGTCCCGCACGAGACTGAATCAAACGTTTCTGCTGTTTCCTGCGTTCCTGCTCAGCCATCTGCCGAAGCTGTTCTGTTTCAGCCTCGCTCATTGCTGCAGGTACATCAGGAATCACCTGCAGCTGTGCTCGGCCTGTTGTGTCAGATTCCGTCGGCAACGTCAGATTGGCTCCTGGTTGATTCTGCGAGCCTGGCGACAGACCTGGCTGACCGAAATCGGTTGGCACCTCGTCCACAGCAGGCAAATCGACAGAAGGTACTTTTATGGTCTGTGTGCCATCGATCGACAAATCCATTGCGGGAAGATCTGCGCTGAAATCTTCGATTGGAGCCAACGGAATTAAATCGACGCTCACGGGAGCTGCGGGCTCAGCCCCGCTGAAGAATTCTGCATCCGATGAATTGAGTTGTATGCCGGTGAACGGGTTCTCACCAGGTTTCAGCTGAGATTCCGTTGAGTTCTCGTTTTCGTTGACGTCAGAATCAGCAATCCTGGTTTCTTCAACAACTGGCGGAGCTGATTGCAGAGTCTCCGCAGCAACTGTTTTGTCGAGACCTGATGGTCCGCCAGGGATGTCGATTAGTGAATCCAGGTTCAGGTCTTCGGATTCCGCAATTGAATCAACCCCATGAAGAATCGGGGCTGCGGCAGCTTGCTTCTTTATGACTGCTGTTGAATTCGTTGCAGTCATGAACCCCGGTGCAGATCCGGGCTGTGTATACGCAGATTGATTGCCGCTGCCCACTGCTGCAGGGTTGACTTTGTTTTCCCTGTTCACAGGCTGTACCGTACCGCCAGATCGTGGAGAAATTGTACTCGTTGCAC
>JAYVNW010000760.1:0-3693 GCA_043758225.1 Candidatus Kuenenia sp.
CGGCAAGCTCCGGCAAGGGGACAAACTGAGGAATCTCGACGCTGTCTTCTGTCAGCTCCGAATTCAACAACGCACGACACGACCGACAATGGACAATCCGTGCCGGCATTTCGTCACCGCATTGAGGACAGGCACCACCTAGCCATGCACCGTTCATCGCAAATGCCTCGCATTTTGTCTGTAGGTAAAGCCGCCAAAACTAACCGAAGAAATCCAATTTTGGCACATGCTAACAAACACATATTGCGATTGTAATTGAAAGATTCAACGAAATTACTTCATACATCGCCGCAAGCAAACTGCAGTATCATTCCTTCGCGTCAGGTTGAGCTTTGATCGCCATCAGATGCCGGAAAGTCCGAAGATACAAATGTCCGTTTGCCACCGCTGGTGTTGAATGGCAATCGTCCCCCAGAGACGTGCGTCCAAGTTCTTCGAAATGATCAGCCGCCTTGATGACAACCACTTCGCCGTTTTCGGCGATACAGAACAATCGATCGCCGATGCAGATGGGTGAACCACTAAAACCGCCATCGATTCGTTTTGACCAGAGTTCCTTACCAGTCGGAAGTTCCAGACACACCAGAATTCCTTTGTCGCCCCACAGGAACAGCATGCCGTTGTGAACCACAGGGCAGGGCACGTACGGCAGTGTTAACTTGCGTTCAAAGACAATTCGTGATTCGTCACTCACGGACGAATCCGTCTGTAGGGCGGCAAAATATTTTCCGCTTCCTCCTTCACCGCAGATCGCAAATATCATTCCGTCTGATGCGACAGGAGAGGCCACCGTTCGCATGGGAAGTTTTGGAGTTTGCCAGTTGAGTTTACCCGTCTGTAGATCAATTCCGGTGATACCGTTCGATTCGCTTAGACAGATGATTTGTTTTCCCCGATCACCGTTCGGGACAATCACGGGTGTCGAATAGGACGTCTTCCCTGGCAAGCGGTCAACCTGCCATAGCGGTTTACCGGTCTCAGCATTAAGCGCGATGAGTGAGCTTGGGCCTACCTGGTCATTCGGAACAATCAACAGACCATTCTGCAGAATTGGGGACGCACCAAGCCCGTGCTCACTTTCGTACGATCCCAGTTCCCGACGCCAGACTTCGTTGCCCTTGAAATCCCACGCAACTGCAAACTGTCGCGCGTCGTCTGCGAACAACACGTAAACTCGCGCCCCTTCAGTCACTGGCGTACTGGATGCCCAACTATTCTTCTGATGCTTCTTGCTTTCATTCAGCTTGAGCGACTTCTGCCAGTGTTCTTTTCCCGTATCAGCGTCGATGCAATGGACAAATCGCTCGGCACCACCTTCCGTAGCGGACGTCACGAACAGTGTCTTGTCCCAGATGATCGGGCAAGAATGCCCAACATTTGGCAATTCGATCTTCCAAGCATAATCTGCTTCGGTCCATGTCGATGGGATTCCCTTGAGATCGCTGGTGCCCGCCCCGTTCTCGCCTCGAAAACGAGGCCAGTTCTGTGCTTCAACTTGACAGGCCACGAGCAAACTCAGGAAAAAAACAGCGAGGAAGAAGGAATGGCGAGACATAAAAAGCCCTTGTAGAAAGACGTCCGGATCTCCTGGACAGGCCCGCACAGTAGGACTTATCAGCATCAGATGCAACTTTGCCGCCGCGTGAATGCCGTCGTTTGTGGAGTGATTTGTGAGCGAAACTCCCGTCATCGATTGAGATTCTGGCCGTGCAATTTCGAGTCTGAACTCCGAAGACTCGGACGAAGCTGCGAAAGCCGTTCGCCTAACCGCATGACGCCCTCTGATTAGACATGTTCTTTGGAACACGCGGCGTCTGATCAGTAGAAAATCTTTGCCGCGTACTTCACACTGTTACACGTACGATGATGCGTGACCCGCGAATTCGATATCTACATTTTAACTCTCCTGATTCTACACTCCATGACCGAACATCAAAACGCTGCTCAATCCAATGACGAGATTGCTTTCCTGCTCACATGGGACGGAGCGATCTGGCGAGACGTTGTTCGATTACGACACGGTCAGGTCACTACAATTGGTCGGTCGGCCACCAATCGCATCGTCCTGCAGGACGATGCGTGCAGCCGCAATCATTGCGAAGTCTTCCACTCTGGCGGCGAATGGCGCGTGCGTGATCTGGGAAGCCGCAACGGAACCAACATCAACGGACATCGTGTTTCTGGCGACACGACCATCGAATCAGGAGACGTGATCGGCATCGGCGATTGTCGCCTGGCATTTACAACCAACCTGGAATCGACTCAGTTCACGCCACCGGATCTCGCAACACCAGCAGACCAGGTCACATCTGCAACTGCAACGTCTGTTGATTTCGTTCAGGAACCCAGCATCCTGCATCGAACTGCAATGCCTGAGTTTCTAAGCACAGGCAACGGACAACGAACAGATGCAAACTATGCATCAGAACTTGCCAAACTCTATAGACTTGGTCTGGAAATGGGCACCGCGAGAACTCGCCAGCAACTGACAGAAGTTGTACTCGCTAATCTTGCACGCGAAACCGTCGCCAGTATTTCAGCGATACTTCTCGCTAGCCCGGACGCGTCGCCGAAACCAGCTCCGGCAGATCTTCAGGTCGTTGCGTATGATAGCCGAAAAGATCTGCCCTACCGACGCGTGTCCGACAATTTGTCGCGAGTCGTCTTATCTAAACGCGAAGCGATTCTGGCCCGAGATGTTGGTGACCACAACCAGTTATCGTTTTTCGACAGCCTTGGCGAAATGAAAGCCATGAGCGTTATCTGTGCGCCAATCATCGCACCGGATCGCGTTCTTGGTCTCATTCATTTGTATTCGACGAACCCCGATAACCCGCTCGACAAACATGACCTGGAATTCACATTGGCCGTGTCGAATCAACTGGCCGTTTCGCTTAAGCAATTGCAGGAGCGAGATTCACTGCAGACCGGGCTGGCTCAGGCTCGTAGTGAAAACCGTACGCTCCGAGAACAGTTGAGTGAGGAGCAAATGCTGATTGGCGAAACTTCCAGCGTCGTTGATTTGAGGGAACGCCTGGCGCTGATCGCGGAGACTGATGCCAGTGTGTTGATTCGTGGTGAAAGCGGGTGCGGCAAGGAACTTATCGCGCGAAGTATCCACCAGCAAAGCCCTCGATCCAATGGTCCATTCGTTTGCGTCAACTGTGCTGCGTTGAATGAAAGCCTGCTGGAAAGTGAACTTTTCGGCCACGAAAAAGGCGCATTCACAGGTGCCGTTGAACGCAAGATCGGACGCTTTGAACAAGCCGATGGCGGAACGTTGTTTCTGGACGAAGTTGGTGAAATGAGTCCTTCGATTCAAGCCAAATTTCTGCGAGTCCTGGAAGGCTATGCCTTCGAACGCATTGGCGGTCGCAAACCGATTCAGGTCAACGTGCGAATTGTCGCTGCGACAAACCGTGATTTGGAAGAAGCCGTCGAAGACGGAGACTTTCGGAAAGATCTTTACTTCCGGTTGCAGGTTGCGGAGATCACTGCAAGTCCGCTGCGTGAACGCCGTGATGACATTGAACTGCTCGCGAATGCATTTCTAAAGAAGTTTGTACTGAAGACAGGTCGCGTGATCAAAGGTTTCACCGATGATGCAATGGAATTACTCCGGGATTACAACTGGCCCGGCAACGTGCGTGAGTTGCAGAATACAATCGAGCGTACCGTAATCCTCTGCCGCAA
>JAYVNW010000761.1:0-2752 GCA_043758225.1 Candidatus Kuenenia sp.
GCACGTGATCAACCATGCGTGCAATGTTCCCACCATGGCACCGGAAAGTAATGCTCCCGCACCAGCCATAATGACCGCAGATGTTGCCAAATGACCTTCGCGAAATCCTTCCGGGTCGAGAACAATTAGCAGACTGCCGAAGACGGTCGCACTCATTGCAATCACAGAGCCGCTCGACAAATCAATGCCGCCAGAAATAATGATCACCGCGCTTCCGAGAGCGAAGAAGCCCAACAGCACAGTATTGCGAATGATAAGTTCCGCCGAACTGCCGGGGTTCTTCCAATATGTGTGTCCTGGGTCAAGTATCATCGTCACGATGACTATTGCCAGCCATGCCAGAATGAGTTTGAATTCGACGGATGACCACAATCGACTGAGGAAACCGGGGGGTGAGGAATTCATGCGAGAAACTGACTTTTCTTGTACCCTAAAGTTGGCATTCGGTCCCGGCCGGGGCGGCGACTCACTGCCGACCGCGATAGCCGGCGGATACGGCGAACTATGACCCAAAAGTTCCGGCAGGGACAACGGCAAAGTTAGATTCAGCAAGAGTTGCTGTCGCACCTATCGGGGAAATTCGGAATGTGTAAACATAAACTCTGGGCTCACGCCCACGGCCACATGCTGCCGCCACTGCCGTGGCTGAATCGCAATCATCTCGTTCCAACTAACACATGAAAACACGGTAATTTTCTACAAGTTGGCACCATCTAACTACCTAACTACGAACTCGTCAACTTGTACTCTGCCAACCATGCCTTGAAGTCCGAAAATTTCATGAACTGAACGCTCGGACCGAAGTCTTTGAACATGTCTACATTCAGCGGGGATCCGGCATCCGGTACAACGATTTTCAAACCCGTGTCGCGAATGTTACCACCGGGTTCAGTCATCTTCGGAAACAATTCGGCAATGGTTGCGCCATCTCCGGTGAGTTTCGCAAATGCGTATTTAACGGAGTCGTAACCCATGCCAAATGGATTCTGCACGACCATTGCGTCGATCATGCCTTCGCCCATTTGCTGAATGGCCAGCTGTTCGGCATCGAACGTGACGATTGTGAATTTGTCGCGAACATTCTTTTCCTTCACAACATCTACGATCGCTGGAGCGTTATAAGACCAGATACCAACAAGGATATTCAGGTTTGGATTTTGATCGATTGAGTCTCGTACGTTGTCTCGAGCGCGACTGCGATCGGTATCATCCACGCGTCGGCCTTTCTGCACGTACTTGTCGCCGACTGCACTCGTGAAACCATCCATTCGCTGATAGGCATTCATCTGACTATCCAGACCCACGAACTGCACATACTCACCACCGTCTGGTCGCAGATTGATTGCAGCAGTGCCGAGAACCTTGCCTCCCTGAATATTGTTCGTACCGACGTAGAATTCGCGAACGTTCTGAAACTTCTCCTCGAAGTCGCTATCGAACGTTCCGATGATAATTCCCTTGCCCTTAAGCTTGTTCAGTTCATCGACAACAGCCGGATTCGACGCTGATGTTGGAGAAATGATCACGGCGACGATGTCATCTTGAGTGCCGTACTGACGCAGCTTTTCAATTTGACCTTCGTCGGTGCCGTTATTTGTGTCCATGCTGGCCGTGAAGCCTTTGTCCTTCAGCTTCAAATCCTCGACGGCCTTATCGATCCCAGCTCGTGCTGCGTCCCAAAACGGTGAGTCCGTGTTGTTCAGCAGAATGATACGTTTTGTGCCGGATGCCGCAGAACTTTTCTCGGTACCCGGTGCGGCCCCAGTCTTGGTGCTTCCAGAGCGTGTCGAGTCGCTGCTATCGGAGCAACCAAGTAAGAAAATAAAGCTGAGGCCAGCGAGCCAGCCGAGGCGTAAAGATCGTTGAAGCATGACAAGAACCTTGTTACTACAAGTGGGGTTGCATTTGCTGGGCTAATGCGACAGGTCCAGCAGATGTCAACGATTCTATCGGTGTCAATTCCTCCCTACAAGCCGTGGAGGCGGCGGAATAGCGGATACTGTTTCTCTGGCTCAAGCTGATCGATCAAAAGCTGATTAGTGTCATTGCCGGTGAAGTCTCAGTGCGGTCGGTGAGCATGCCAGCTTAAATCTGCTGCGACGGTTTTGTACCCAGTGCGTGGGATGCTACACTCCAGACGTGAAAATTTATTCGTCTGGAAGTTTGAGCGGCAATGGGCGTTCTTACTACCTCGCTTGTATCAGTTGCGTTTCCAAATGCCGCCATCAAAATCAGTTAACCGCATTGCATTGCCGCCTTCCGTAAGAACCCTGATGCGTCGCGTTAAGCTACGGCTGCGGCGAGATGCGATGCTTTCCGGGTTGCTGTTCCTGATCTGCTGTGCCGCGATGGTCTTTTGGGCGACGACAACTCTTGACTTCGGATGGTTCCAACTGCAGAAGCTTGAACTTCCCGTCGGTTTGCGTGCGATTCTGCTGGCAGTATTATTGCCGAGCGGATTGTTATTTTTGGCAGCTCGAGTCGTGTTTCCGATATTCCGACGTCTACGAGATTCTGACATCGCGCTTCTGGTTGAACGTAGGTTTCCGCAGTTTCAGGACAGACTGATTACCTCTGTCGAGTCTTCAAAAGCGATCGCAGACGATGGTCCTCTCGTTAAGCCTATGCTGGAACGTTCAGCGCGTGAAGCAGAATCAATGGCCAGCAATGTGGCCGCCGATGATGTTTTCGATGCGTCCAATCTGAAGCGACTTGGTTTAATGTCCGGTGGATTAATCCTGTCTGTTGCGGT
>JAYVNW010000762.1:0-1679 GCA_043758225.1 Candidatus Kuenenia sp.
GGCAGGATGCAGGGATTTGCAGATGTGAATGAGTCGTGCTTTAAGAACCTGGTGAGTGGCAAAACGACCGGGGTCGCAGCCTTTTTCGCTCGTGCGTCCCTAAGCGTCGCATCCGTTGGTTACCGATGCGCGGTCGCTCTTCGCAACGGATTGTTCGATCTAGGCCTCAAGCCTGCTCACAGGTCTGCTGTTCCCGTCATCAGCATAGGCAACATTACGACCGGGGGCACAGGAAAAACGCCGCTGGTTGCGCTGGTGTGCCAGTTGCTGCTGCAAGCGGATCAACACCCCGGGATCGTGAGTCGCGGGTATCGTTCAGTCGATGGCAATGCAAATGACGAAAAACTAGTACTGAATATTCTGTGTCCGGAAGCTCCCCATGAGCAGAATCCAGATCGAGTCGCGGCTGCGAAATTCTTAACGTCGATGCTGGACGGTGCCGGCAGAAATAGAGTCAGCGCGATTGTCATGGACGATGGATTGCAGCATCGCCGCTTGCATCGGGATCTCAATATCGTACTAGTCGATGCCACAAACCCGTTCGGCTACGGTCGCCTTTTACCGCGTGGCCTGCTTCGAGAACCGCTTGCAAGTTTGCACAGAGCTGATGTCGTCATCATCACTCGATCCGACCTGGCAAGCGAACCCGCACTGGCAAAAATTGAAGACACTGTGCTCGCCGCCGCTCCGCAACTTGCAGATCGTATTCTGCGAGTCGTATTTCAGCCGACATCCTTGCGACGTCGAGACGGAAGTATGATCCGACTCAGCGAAGTTGCTGCAACGAATGTCCACTTGATGGCCGGAATTGGAAACCCTGAAGCGTTTCAAACCACCGCAGTACGAGCTGGAATGCATGTGACTGGAACATCATGGTTTCCGGATCACCATCATTACTCAAATGCAGATCTCGACAAGGTACTGCAGCGAGCAGCGGCATCGAAGGGGGCAATAGTCGTTACGACTTTAAAGGATCTCGTAAAACTCCCCGTCAATTGCGGGAACTTCGCCGCGTTGGAAATCACTGCGGTGTTTCCAAATGAGCGGCATCGTGAATTGCTGCGAAAGATGATACGGCAAGTTGCTGGCCGATCATAATAAACGGCACAAGATGTTTAATCTTTCGATTATTTTGCCGTCCAGCCGCCGTCTACTGTCACCAGGCTTCCCGTCATGTAACTTCCTGCAGGACTGCTGAGCAGAATCACCGCGCCCTGAATTTCATTGAGCTGCCCCCAGCGGTCCATTGCAACGGCACCGACAATATGTTTCTTAGCCTCTTCTGTATCGGCAATCGGGACATTCATCGGCGTCAGAAACGGGCCCGGACAAATGGCGTTGCATGTAATTCCAAATGGAGCCAGCTCCAGACCAAGACCTCGTGTCAGTTGAACAACAGCACCCTTGCTGGATGTATACGGCGTCCGATTTGCGAGGCCGACAACTCCCAATGTACTGGCGATGTTGACGATGCGGCCGTAGCCAGCATGCTTCATGTGAGGAATCACGGCCTTGCAACACAGCCATGTGCCATCCACATTTGTCTTTTGAACTTCCTGAAATTGTTCGTAGGTCAAATCCGTAATGCTTCCACGAATATTGATCCCCGCACTGTTGACCAGAACGTCAATCCGACCTGCTTTTTCCATCACGTCGTTCACGAGCTGCTGCACATCCAC
>JAYVNW010000763.1:0-2635 GCA_043758225.1 Candidatus Kuenenia sp.
GTAGCCGTAGCCTTGATCTTGATATCAACCCCAGCCGGCAACGAGAGCTTGTTCAAAGCATCCACCGTCTTACCAGTGGGCTGAATGATGTCGATCAGCCGCTTATGAGTCCGAATTTCGAACTGCTCACGAGATTTTTTGTCAATGTGAGGACTTCGAAGTACCGTATACCGCTCTATGCGAGTTGGCAATGGCACTGGACCATGAACAATTGCCCCTGTGCGTTTTGCAGTATCGACAATTTCCGCCGCAGACTGATCCAACACGGAGTGGTCATACGCTTCCATCCGAATCCGGATACATTCTTCTGCACCAGCCACTGCAAACCGCCTTGAGCAAAGTACTTACGTAAAACGAAACACGTCCCCCAAAAATCGGGGAATCGGGGATTCTAAAGTTATGGCGTGATTTTGTCAATCAACAGCCTGAGGAAAACAGTTACTTCGACAGATCGTCTCTGAAACTGAAATCACATCATCTGTGCAACAGCAGCAGTTGGTGCAATTTCGTAGCGACAAGGCTCCATCGAGTAGGATGCTCGACCTTGAGAAAGGCTTCGAATTTGGTTCGAGTAGCCGAACATCTCAACCAGCGGCGCTTCACATTCCAGCACACACAAGTCTCCGCGCCTGTCTGAATTAATAATTATTGCTCGTCGGGAATTCAAATCTGACTGGATATTTCCGAGGAAATCCTCGGGAGTGACAACTTCCAGAGACATGATTGGCTCCAGAATCACCATTTTTCCGTCCTTTAGGATTTTGCCAAAGGCTTCGTGTGACGCTGCATCAATCGCCACTTCGTTACTCTCTCCGTCTCGGTAATTCACCTCTGTGATGACCAGACTGAGGCCCATAATTGGATTCCCGAAGACTCCGCCACCTTCTGCTTCTCTCTGAATTGACTCCATCAGAATTCGCAAGTGTTGCTTTGGGATAGATTCCGGAGCCAAGCGATGGCCGACCGTTATTCCTGCTCCGACGTCCTTCACCTCGCGAGCCAACAGCGTCAATCCAAATCCAATCGTGCCTGATGGCAAGTGTTTGGAGAAATCGATATTCACCGTAATTTCTCCCGTCAGTCGTTCGCGATAGCTAACTCGCGGTTTGTGAAATCTCACCTTCAGATTGAAATCGCGTTCCATTCGGTGGCGAATTACTTCCAAGTGCAATTCACCCATGCCATTGATGATTGTCTGCCCTGTTTCGGCGTTGGATTTTACGCGAAATGTCGGGTCTTGTCGTTCCAGCCGTTTCAGGGTGTCGTCCAGCTTTTTGCGATCATTACTCGATTCCGGCTCGATCGCCATCGAGATCACAGTTTCCGGAAACACGATTGATTCGAGCGCGATCGGTGATTGAGGATCACACAACGTGTCCCCCGTCGCGGAATCCCTGGGTCCGATAATTCCGCAGATGTCACCGGTTTCAACGGATTCAATCTTTTGTCTCGAATCCGATTGGATGTGCCACAGCTGAGTCACCATCTCTTTCTTGCCTGTGCGGGGGTTTAAGAGCTTGGAATTTCCGGTCAAAACTCCCGAATACACACGAGCAAAATATAGATCGCCATGAGGTTCCGCTTGAACTTTGAATAATAGTGCACAAACCGGTTCTTTGATGGATGGCTTTCGGACTGCCTTTTCGCCTTCCTGCTTTCCAGAGGGGATTAAGCCCTCAACCGGGGGGCGATCGAGAGGGCTTGGCAGGAAGTCCTTCACGCCATCGAGGACTGGTTGTACCCCGATATAGTCCAGCGATGCTCCGCAAAAAACAGGGTGCAGAACGCCAGCCAGGGTCGCCTTTCGAATTGCGGAGATTGCCACTTTGTGCGGAACAACTTCCCCCTCCATGCAGGCGGCCATGACCTCGTCGTCAATTTCCGACAAGACGTCGAACAGCTCCGATCGCCACAGATCAGCGTCGTCTTGGTAGGCCGCTGGGATCTCTTCTATTCGGAATTCCTGTCCTTTTGACTCTTGATTCCAATACATTGCCTTCATAGTGAGCAAATCGATAACACCGACAAAACCTTCTGCATTTGTGTTGGGGCCAGCTCCGATCGGAATCTGCAACGGCAAGGTTTTACAATTCAGGCGATCACGAATCTGGTTCAGGACGCGATCAAATCCCGCCCCGATGCGATCCATTTTATTGATAAAGCAAATGCGAGGTACACGATATTTAGTAGCCTGCCGCCAGACAGTTTCACTTTGAGCCTCAACTCCTTCCACGGCGCTGAAAATTACAACCGCTCCGTCCAGAACTCGAAGACTGCGTTCGACTTCCGCAGTAAAGTCCACATGCCCAGGCGTGTCGATGAGATTGATTGTGCACCCTTTCCAAGGGCACGTAACGGCTGCCGAATAGATGGTAATGCCGCGTTGAGCCTCTTCCGGGTCGAAGTCGGTTTCTGTCGTCCCGTCATCGACATTCCCCATCCGATGCGACGCCCCGGTGTAGTAGAGGATGCGCTCGGTGGTAGTCGTTTTTCCGGCATCAATGTGAGCAATAATGCCAATATTTCGTATGGATTCGATTGCGCGAGACATGATCAAGGACGATCGTCAAAAGAGTCAATTCCAAGCATCACCAGCCGAGGGGGCTTTGGTAACGTGTTCATTTTTTTCTGCCGG
>JAYVNW010000764.1:0-4886 GCA_043758225.1 Candidatus Kuenenia sp.
CTGCGGCTGCGTCGAACAGCTTTGCAGACCTGAGTAATCGCCTGATCCTGGCTGACAACGCGTTTGTGAAGTTCGACTTCCATCTGCAGCAGCCGCACAGCGTCTTCGCTGGAGAGTCGAGTCAACGGGATGCCAGTCATCTTCGCCACGACTTCTGCCACGACTTCGGCATCAACAACGCCATCGGTCTGACGTGATTTCTCACGCCATTCGTCGGTAAGCTGATCCTTCTTCTTGCGAAGCTTGTCAGCCTGATCCCGGAATGAAGCAGCTTTCTCGAACTTCTGTTCTGCGACAGCTTCTTCTTTCGCGGTGTTCAATCGCTGTATTTCTTCTTCCAGCTCCTTCAAATCCGGCGGACGCACCATAGACTTAAGACGCACGCGGGCACCAGCTTCGTCGATGACGTCAATCGCCTTGTCAGGAAGACATCGCGCCGTAATATAGCGATTAGACATTTCAACTGCCGTTTCCAGCGCGTCATCGGTGATCTGCACACGATGGTGTTCTTCGTAACGACTCCGCAGACCTCGCAGGATTTCCACCGCCTGTTTTGCTGACGGAGGCTCCACCATCACAGTCTGAAACCGTCGTTCAAGAGCCGCATCCTTTTCAATGTACTTGCGGTACTCATCCAGAGTCGTGGCACCAATACACTGGATTTCACCACGACTCAACGCCGGCTTGAGTACGTTTGACGCATCAATCGCACCTTCAGCACCGCCAGCACCAACCAGCGTATGCAGCTCGTCAATGAACAGAATGGTGTTCTTCGCACGACGCACTTCATTCATGACAGCCTTGATACGTTCTTCGAACTGACCTCGATACTTTGTTCCGGCGACCATCATGGCAAGGTCGAGAACAATAATACGTCGATCAGCCAGAATATCGGGAACCGCACCATCAACCACCATTTGAGCAAAGCCTTCGACGATGGCAGTCTTTCCAACGCCCGCTTCACCCAACAGGACTGGATTGTTCTTCTGTCGGCGGCACAGAATCTGGATGACACGTTCAATTTCTGGTCCGCGTCCAATAACCGGGTCCAGCTTCTTCTGCTTGGCAAGTTCGGTCAGGTCGCGACCAAAACTATCCAAGGCAGGTGTTTTGCTGCGACTTGCACTCTTTGGACCAGAACCTGATGCCCCACCAGTGTTGCCACCGCGTTCTTCTGAACCAGCCTCGGCAGACTCCATACCGTGTCCCAACAAGTTGAGAACTTCGTCACGGACGTCTTCCAGCTTCATGCCAAGATTCATCAGAACCTGAGCAGCAACGCCTTCCTGTTCACGCAGCAGACCAAGCAGCAGATGCTCAGTACCAACGTAGTTATGATTCAAGTTCCGTGCTTCGTCCATCGCATATTCGATGACTTTTTTAGCACGTGGCGTTTGAGGCAGCTTGCCCATCGTGACCATATCAGGCCCCGTCTGCACAATCTTCTCGACTTCGATGCGGATCTTTCGCAGATCGACATCCAGGTTCTTCAGAACATTGGCAGCCACGCCCGAGCCTTCCTTGACCAGCCCCAATAAAATGTGTTCTGTGCCAATGTACTCATGATTAAACCGCTGAGCCTCTTGATTGGCCAGCTGCATTACTTTCCGAGCACGATCTGTGAATCGTTCGTACATTCGACCTCCTCGCTTCGAATATTTCTATAAACCCGCAGCGAACTTCGCAACCACACACAACGCGTGGCTTTACCGAAAACGTCTCTCGAAGCCAATCCTCCGAATGCGATTATTTCTCGATCGACGTACGCTACGAAAAATCAACCAAACTGAAAACGTCAGAAAAACGTGGATTTGCCACTCAACTCTAGTTCTGGAATGGAGGTGCCTCAGGCTCTCATCACCCCGTTTTACAAGTTAATTCCCAAAAACAGCGTTACATCCACTCCAATTATCGCAAAACACGTCTAAACCAATGACCAATTTCCCTTTTTCGCCGTCTGAAAACTGGTCGTCGTAGAGGCCAAAACCATTTCATGCCACGTTGACAGTCCAAAAGGTAAAGTCCTGCATCCGCCACCGATCAGCGAATAACGTGCCGAATTCTAGGACCACACTGTCGTCTCGACAAGACTGCAGTTTTTTTGAATTTCGTAAGTCAACAAATCCAAAGACCAAGCATCTGAGCCCGTCCCAGCGAAATTATCGCGATTCAAGAATTAATCAAACCATTCATCAGCTGGATCAAACTTTGGCAAAACGATGATCAGTACAGTCATTCGCCCCACCGCACGATGGCAGACACCAGGAGGAATTACGACGCATTGAAGTTCACGAACCGAAATTAGCTCTCCGTCGAGTTCCATCTGAGCATCATCCTCGCATTTGAGGAAGAAATACGTCTCAGTCAGCGTCTTGTGATAGTGTCGTTTGGCATTTTCACAGATTTCTGTAACGTGAACCGTGCCAGGAAATTCAATGACATCAGTTAACGCACGGCGAGCTGTTCCGCATGGACAGGGCACTCCTGCGATTTCTGTAAAATCTGCGTACCTCCATCGACGAACAGTCTCGCTTTGATTTGCCGTCATTCAGATTTCTGCCTCATGATTTCAGGCTGAAAATAAAGAACCGCCTGCATACATCTATGCAGGCGGTTGAGAAAACTATTGCATTCCTCAAGACGACGAGCCGACGACGACTTTCATCGACCAGTGTCTCGGGGCTCTACAATGGTCGCACGACGGAAATAGGTCGCAGATAATCGTTCAACGTGTCAGGACTAACCACGCCGCCACCCATGCCGCTCTTACCGACCCCGCCGTATGGCACACCATGAACGATCACATTGTGAGCATTGATCCAGCCATTACCAGCTGTGAAGGATTCTGCGATACGAGCACATCGTTGCAGGTCGCGAGACCAGACGCTGTTACCAAGCCCATACTCGGTGTCGTTTGCCAGTCGCAAGCCTTCTTCTTCATTTGAAAACGGAGCAAGAAACGCTACTGGCCCAAAGATCTCTTCACGAGCCGCGACGTTATTCAAGGATCCTGCCAGCAATGCTGGTTTCACAAAGAAACCCTTCTTACCCGGAACTTCTGCCTCGCCACCCTCAAGAATCAGATCCGCACCGCCAGCCACGCCTTTCTGCAGGTAACTCAGAACTCGAGCACGCTGTTTGGCACTGACCACCGGGCCCATCTGGGCATCGCGATCCATCTGATAGCCAACCTGCACAGATTTCATCCGAGTAATACATTCATCCACAAAGTCGTCGTAGATGTCGCGTTGAATCAGCCAGCGTGTTGCGTCGCAGCAAACCTGCCCGCTGTGGAATGTAATTGCCTGTACGAGTTTGTCAGCAGTTTCCTGAATATCGACATCGTTGAAGATGACCGCAGCACCTTTGCCACCCAGTTCACACTTCACTGGGATCAAATTGCGACCAGCAGCCTCAGCCACCAGACGACCCACTTCAGGAGAACCGGTGAAGCTCATGCGTCGCAGTTTTGGATTCTGCGACAATGCAGCACCGGCACTTTCACCAAAACCAGTCACCACATTCAGTACACCGGCAGGCAACAGGTCAAGGTCCTGAACCATTTTACACAGATACAGTGACGACAGAGGCGTGTCTTCGGCAGGCTTCAGAACGCAGGTGTTACCTGCAGCCAACGCCGGAGCAATCCCCCAACCGGTGAGCAGGAACGGAAAGTTCCACGGCACAATGAACCCGCAAGCTCCCCACGGATGTCGTGACACCCACGCTTCATGATTCTTGACGGCAATGACCTGTCGATAATTGACGGCCTGTGACAGATCGGCAAAGTATCGAAAAGTATCGATGAAATTTTGAACGTCGGCAACCGCCTGACTGTAAATCTTGCCGCAATCCAGAGATTCAATCGTCGCAAACTCATCTCGACGTGCTTCGACAGCATCGGCGATACGGTGCAGACAAGCCGCTCGTTCGGCCACCTGCATTTTCGCCCAGCCACTGTGGTGAAACGCATCAACCGCAGCATCAACAGCTTTGTCAACATCAACCTTCTTCAGGCTGGTCACTGTCGCGATCTTTTCGGCAGTGCCGGGATCGAGCACGTCAAAAGTCTGCCCATCCGCCGCTTCAACCCAGCGTCCGCCAATGAAAGATTTGTGCAACGATGTGGCAAGAAACTTTGCAACAGCCGGAGCGAGTTCGTGCCCCGTAGTTCGCTCAATCGATGACGTTGACATTCGGAAACTCCTTGTGTGAAAATACGGCGTGCTGCCGCTGAAGGACGTGGGACGGCACAAAACAGACTAAAACTTCAGTCCCGCACGGTCAAATAATACCGTCCATTCTGAGCATAGGGAATTCAGGCTGGTATTTCGATTGGAAATACTTACGGGAAAATTCCCCCGCTTCAATCCTCGTTCCAAGTTCCAATCAATGCTGCACAACTTTGCGCAACACCAAAAGGCCGATGCAGCCAATGACAAGGTTTGGTACCCACATTGCCCACCAAGGCTCCAGAGTTCCTGTCTTACACAAATTAATCATCAGGAACATCACCGGATAGTACATGATCAGAATTGGCAGGAAGCACAAAATGAAGCTGGTGATGAATTGCCGCCTTGCCTGCACCATTGCAAATGGCCCCCCCAGAAACGCGAAAAACCAGCAGCTCGCCGACATTGAGAAACGATTGTGGATTTCTGCTCGGTATCTCAGTTCGTCCTTCCGAGCAGTGGCAGTTGCCCTGTCGAGCGTCGAGAGTTCGTCGCTGCCAAGCTGCTGAAATTCCCCGGTCAACATTAACATCGTTGCCTCAATATTCTTTTCTACAACCAGACGTTCCTGGTCAATTTCAGCCTGCTCGATCCCCTTCTGTAGAGTTTCCATCGTCAGGTTGCGGGAGACAACAGTCCGCAGATCCAGCTCCA
>JAYVNW010000765.1:0-2775 GCA_043758225.1 Candidatus Kuenenia sp.
GTGGAGCCGACAGCAGCGAGTCCATCGCGTTGGAGAAGTGACGCCACGGCAGCAGTGCCCAATGCGGATTTCAAAACGGTGCGGCGAGTGGACATATGAACTTCCGTCCAGAAACGTGGCAGGAATAGCAAAACGCGGGGCTGCCATTATCGCATCTATTTCTCACCACGTCCAATGGAAGTGAATACACGTATGCGAATCTAATCCCCGGCTGATAATATGCTTTGCCCCGTCGCCGCCCCGTACAATCAAAAATAATACTAACGAAAACAAGAAACAATGAACCTTATGACAGCAGATCCAGCGGACTGGATTACAAATTCCACGACGGCGGATGATGTTCGCAAGATAACTCAATTTCTGACCGCTCAAGGAACGTTCCAGTTTCCGACTTTACCGAACGGACTGTTTTCGGCCGCCGCAGGCGAAGGTGGTGATTTTGAATTGTCCGGATACCACAACGTGTGGGTTCGCGACAATATTCAAATCGCCTGGGCACATCTGGCGGTGTTAAACGATGCCAAGATTGCGACGGACTGCATTCGGTCGCTTGCGGCACTTTTTGCAAAATATCGCCATCGTTTTTCAGATGTTATCGACGGCAAAGTTGATGCGTCAGATCCCATGCATCGGCCTCACATTCGTTTTGACGGTACGCATCTTACTGAGAACACTGAAAAATGGGCACACGCTCAAAACGATGCGTTGGGATATTTTCTTTGGCTGTCATGTCGACTTGTCATTCGCGGCGATTTGAAGGTTGATGAAGTTGACTGGACTTTATTCGCTCAGCTTGTGCGATACTGGCAAGCCGTGGAAGTTTGGCAGGACGAAGACAGCGGCCATTGGGAAGAAGTTCGAAAAGTTGCCGCATCGAGCATTGGCTGCGTTGTGGCAGGCTTGGCATCGCTGCAGGTGTTAATGAAACAAAACACTGTGTGCAAACATCTTGCCACCGGGCCGCATCCAATCGTTGTGTCTGATGTGAATGAATTGCTGCAGAAGTGTCGAACGGCGTTGATACAGATTCTGCCGGCCGAATGCATTCAACCCGATCCGCTGCAGAACCGCCGTTACGATGCCGCCTTGCTGTTCCTGATTTACCCGCTGAACGTGATCGGCGATCGAACGATGGAAGATAAAATTCTGTCGGACGTGAAGACGCACTTGCAGGGTCCTTATGGAATTCGCCGTTACCCGGGCGATTCCTACTGGTGCGCGGACTATCGGACGTTGTTAACTGCAGATGCCAGAACGGCCGACTTCAGCGACGACCAGGGGGCTCGCGATAAATTGCTGAAGCCGGGTATGGAAGCTCAATGGTGCATCTTTGATTCGATCATCGCCTGCGTTTACGGTCAACGTTATCTGGCGGATGGCGATCCTGCATCACTGCAATTGCAGATCGAAGCAACTTGCCGCGCGCTGTCGCAACTGACTCCGGCCGGAAGTCGGTTTCCAAAGTTTCGCTGCCCGGAATCGTACTTCTGTGAAAACGGCGAATGGATTCCCAACGACATCACGCCACTGTTGTGGACTCAAGGAAATCTTTGGCAAGCGATGATGATGCTTGAGAAATCGCTGGCGAAATGACGCATGGGCTGACTACTTCGCGGCTTCTAATCGTTTCAGCCACCATTGAGCGCGGATGCGTTCTGGATTTTCTTCCACGTCAGCCTGTTTCAGCACACTGATGGCATCGGGAGTGTTGCCCTGTGAAATCAAAATATCGGCTTCATTCATCATGGACGGAAACGCCGCAGCTCCAGTCGGATACTGAATTCGATAGTTACGCAAAGTGGAAATAGCAGCTCCGGAATCGCCGCGAGTCAGCTGCAGCATGCACGTCCAGTACAACGTGTCACCCAGCGCGCTTTGCTGAACATTTTTAATCATCTCAGGCAGCGGAATGTCCAGGCGGTTGACGCGTTTTCCGTCAACAGGCACTTCCACCTGGATAATGGTCTGCATACTTGCCTGTCGAATTTGCTGCAGGTCCTGAATCATGTCCACATCCAGCGATCCTGAAATCTGCGCCACGCGAGCCATCAGCAATCGTCGCGACGGCTTTCCGAACAGTTCATCGCTGGACGCACTGACGCGCGACCAGCGTTCTTCCAGCGCCTTGATGCGCAGTTGCAACAGTTCTTCTGGTTTCAGTTCTTCAGCGTTCAATCCTGGATCGTCCAGTGAATCGCCGACGTTGATGGATTCACGTTCGAACGGGCTGTCCAATGGCCTCATCAGAACCGCAAATTCTTCTTTTTGCTGTTCGTTTAATGCAGCTGCTGCTGCAATCTGTTGTTCCGGGAACTCCCACACTTTGTAACTTTCCGCCGGCCACGTGGCTCCAAGAGCTGCGGACAGTCGTTCCACCAACGGTCGAATTTCACTGGTACCGCCAGCGAGTTCTTCATACAGCGTCGCGGCGTCAGACGCCTCCATACGTTGCTGGAGCAGGAACATTCGTGGAGCGAATGCTGCGGGATTCGCGACGATGAGCGGTGTCGCCGTCTTCCAGCGTGCTGAGTCTGCGAGCATCGATATTTCGGCTGGTTCCGTCACGACGATCGGCGTATCGCCCGCTTTCGGCACTGCGGTTCCTCGCATTGGATCGAATAAGTACGCCTTCTCGTCGATAATAACCGCCAGAAGTTGATCGGCAGCGTCAATGATCGTATCGGAAGCCGGGTCGCCAGGTGTGGACGCTTTCAGCAGCACGGAATCAATCTGCCGCTGACGCAGAGCTTCGGCAAGAATCCAGACACGGTCATC
>JAYVNW010000766.1:0-2814 GCA_043758225.1 Candidatus Kuenenia sp.
AGCTTCTGTGGTTGGAACTCGCTTCAGCCACCGATGCAGGGCGCGCAAAGCATGAGCGGTCAGATCGCACGAACTCCGGTCAAACGGCAACGCTCCCCAGCCGCGACAAAATGTCGGCCAGCCTCCGTCGCGGTTTTGAAGATCGAGCAGCCAAATCGCCGCGGCTGTGAGAGATGAAATCTCGTCCCCCGAGAACGCTTCGTCCGACCCGCGAAGGTTCATCAAGGCCAGCATCGCTCCAGGAGTGTCGTCGGCATCCGGAACTCCACCGGGAAGATCGGTCCACGACCATCCGCCAGGGGCCGCATGAGTATAAGGATGAACAGTTCTGTATTGTTGGTGAATTAACCAGTTGCGAATAGCAGAACGACAGGCGAGCGGCAGGGCGTCAGTCCTCCGAGTACGTTGCACATCGCTCGGAGGGTTGACGCCCAACCGCGCGCCTAACGCATTCACACTCAGCGTCGTCACCCACGTTGTAAGATTCGTATCGATCGGCCAACTTCCATCCTCCCGTACCGACTCCTCGATAAACCGCAGACACCGCTGAGTCACAATATGATCAAACAAATCACATCCGAGCAAACTCATACACACGAAACTCGTCAACGGGGTCGCTTCGAGAAATCCGCCGTTTGGTGGCTGAATGGATTCGAGCACTCGCAGGGATGGTGAAATTGCCTTGCACCGAATAAGTCGCATCACGGGATTCCAATGTCCCTGATGTTTGAAGATGACCTGTCCGATGGCAATCAACGCCGGTAAAGCGTAACTTACGACCGGCATCTTCACGGCGGCATACAATCGATGCGGCACACAAGCGAGTTCAAACGGCAGCGGAATGACGTTCTTCCAATCCACAATTCCCGCTAGCGCGCAATGAGTCAGAATCGGGATTGAAAATGTTCGATCCTTACCGTAACGCTTGATCACAGCGTCAACGCCGCCGGCTTTCGCAATGAATACTGCAGAGGTTTCGATGACATCGTCTGTGGGACGGCCTTCACATGCCGTCCTGATCCCGACCACATGAGAAGGCCGTCCTGCGGATGTGACTCGAAACACCGCGTGAGCCAGCATCGTCGTTGAGATATTGCTGATACTCAGGACAGTGTCGCCCCAGCCGCCGTCGGAATTCTGGTGCTCGGCGAGCCACTTCAAGCCGCCGTCAATCAGTCGCTGCCATCGAAGTCGCTGAGTCTCATCCGACGTGGCCGTTACAGCCATATCTAATGCCATCACCGCCGTCGCTGTGGAAAGCGCCGACGTCGATAGATTTCCAGTCCACCATCCATATTCATTGCGTTTAGAAAGCAACAATGCGTTGATGCGATCTATGGCCAAGTGGATTTTATTGTGCGAAGTAGAGTTCAATGTCATTGAGGAGACAGTTTAATCCGCAGGACGCGACATTCCCACCGATTCAACTATGAATCAACGTGATCAATTGTCAAAGCCCTTCAACTTTGAAGTCCGTGTCTCCGATCTCGAGGAATTTTGTCAACAGATAATCGTAGAGTGTTGGCATGCAATGTGACAATCGTCCCTTCGTGACATCTCACCTGAACAAAACTCCCCTATTGACGAAGCGATTTTCCTTGCAATGATTGGGGTAAACGCAATTCCAATGTGCGGTTGCCCTCGCCGGTCACACAATCTGACAAATTCTGTGACCCGCGACGATACGCCATTACAGCTTTTTCAGAGAGCAAATGTTGCGGAGCACGAATCGCCATGAATAAGATTCGAGTTAACCTTGCCGACGACCATGCTGTTGCACGAGCCGGAATTCTCCCAATGATCGGGAAACTGGCTGAGATCGAAATCGTGGGTCAAGCCAGCAATGGCCCTGAAGCCCTTCAACTCGTGGAAAAAATACAGTCCGATGTGCTGGTCATTGACACTTCGATGCCCGAGATGAACGGTTTTTAAGTGGCACTTCGAGTCACGAAGGCGTTTCCGAAAGTTCGCGTTCTCATGCTCTCGACGCACACGTCTGAAGAGTATGTTGTCCAAGCGCTGCGTTCCGGTGCAACCGGATATCTGCTGAAAGGCGTCGAAGCACAGGAACTTGAGGTTGCGATCGGGGCGGTTGCTGGCGGTGCGACCTACCTCACTCCCGCAGTGTCTAAACACGTCGTCGAGGCCTATGTGCAACGGCTGGGCTCCGAAGTCACCACGGTCGACGTGCTGACTGCGCGGCAGCGGGAAATTCTGCAATTGATCGCCGAGGGAAACGCGTTGAAGGTCATTGCCGGTAAGCTTGGTTTGAGTGTGAAGACGGTCGAGACGCACCGGGTGCGGCTCATGGATCGCCTGCAGATTTTTGATGTTCCGGGATTAGTACGATATGCCATCCGGAATGGGATAATTCCTCGGGAGTAATACTCAAAGACAGGGATTGAGCTTCTCCTCGACGTCGCTTGCGAACGCTGCCACTGCTCCATCTCGACGGCCTTTGTCAGGATTTTCCTCACAAGGGCGGCCGCAAGTTCTGGGACGGTCTTTCGATAAAGAGTAAGGAATTGATGCAATACTCGCCAAAACGAAAGCTCAACTGTGCCCCGGACGACAATCTTAACCGCCCGAGCGTGGACGGGGCTCGGCCTGGTGCTTTGGGCCATCTTAAGCGGAGTCGGATTCATCGGCCTGCTGATGTATTCGAGCACTCCTGGCGAGGACGGCCTGCGGCAGCGAAGCTGGCCAATTGATACCCATATTGCACTTGATCACACGCGGACCAATCTTGTTGTCGCCATGCATCCTCGCTGCCCATGCAGCCGCGCGAGTCTTGCCGCGCTGGAGGAAATCGTG
>JAYVNW010000767.1:0-1885 GCA_043758225.1 Candidatus Kuenenia sp.
CGCGAACTGCTTCATTCGCAGAGACCAGGTGACTCTGCGTTCGATCCAATATCGTGCCGTCAATGCAGGTGCAAGAAAGCAGCACATCGCAATTGGGAACAGCGTGATCCAGACTGGCCAGTCCCACGACAAAACAGCGCGGAAGCCAATCATCGAGAGGATGAACACGAGCAGTGACGATGCGAAGGCGATAATCTGGCTTCGAATCCAGCACGCCGTTAGTTGGCCAAGGCTGAACAGTCCGATCACGGCAGAAAGGCATACGCCAATTTGCCGATCGCGATCGAGCGAAGTGAGTGACAGGCTGCCGTAATCAAAAGGAAGGCTGAATTCCGGCACGTGGATGGATGTGACGATTTCATGGATCCGAGTCTCTGCGCTCGTTCGTGCCAATAAAGGCCGGCCGTCCGGAACAGTCGCGTCAATCGCAATCACTACGCATCCAACAGCGCACGCCACGCATAGCCAAACGAACGTTTTTGATAGCCAGATCTGGAGCGGATGAACTCCGAGATTTGCCAGCAGAGAAATCGCTTTCGTTCGCTGATCTTCTCGCATCGTTCGCTGACCGCATTCGTGGATGAACACAATCAGGAACAGGAACGGCCAAGGATAGTCGATGCTGCTGAAATATCGTCCTGCACAAATCAGTACGCCGATCGTCAGCCATGTCAGAGCGAACGGAACGGCTGAACGGCATTCTCGCCATGTCAGCATCGTGAGGATTCGCGGCATTGTCAGTGGCCTGGCGACAATTCTTCGCAGCCATCGTCGCCACAGCCACGCGAATGAAAGAATGCAGCGGGTTACAGAGTTCTCTGCTGTCTGGGGCATCGTCCAGCGTCGAGGCAACCGGCCCAGATGCCACGGACGCGAAAGAACAGCGGTGGAGAGTGTCATGAAGATCACTGCGATTCCGGCAATCCACGGTGCGATCGCTCTCAATTGTCCCTGGTGGACATAAGAAGTCATCGCAAATGCGGTGATCACGATTCCCAAAATCATGGCCACCGTGAGTCCCACTGCTGAAAAGACTCGTCGTGTGACCATCGAGGAAAACACCGAAATTGCAAAGACAAGTGCGAGAAATGCCGGGATGTGAAACACATCGCCATCCCGCCATGCAATGGAGTTCCGCGTTGGTTTGACGACGGGGAAGGGAAAAGCTGATGGTCGATCTACAATCAAGGCGGCTATGCCGAGAACACTGCTGAGAATCAGTTCAATGAGCACACTGAGCACCAGCATTGACATGACCAGCGTCAGGCATCCGACGGCAACGGCCGTCAGTTTTGAGGACATCAGCGTCCGCGTCTGGAACGGCAGCATCCGCAGTAAATTGGCGGTCTTCTCATCTTCCTCACCGGCGAACGCAATGATGCCCGCTGCCACGACAAAACAGACCGGAACCATCGGAACGACGGGCATGATGTCGATCACCGACGTTTCGTTGAAGACGCACAGAAGGTGGATGGCAAGCCAGCCCACCAACAGCACGACCCACAACATTCGTTGAGCCCTGTATTCTTTCCACAGCAGGCGAGTGAAAGTGGTGTTCATCGTTCGCTCCGTGCAGGCTCGGGATTTGACATCTGAGATTTGGAATTTGAAATCTGATGGTCTTGCTGATTTCGATTCTGCCTTAATAGGGTCAGCAGGATTTCTTCCAGCGACGGTTTGCGTACTATTGCCTGCGGCAATTCCTGCGATCGACAGAGATCGGCAAGGCGACCTTCGTCGAGGCCTCTCACAAGCCAGACGTGTTCGTGGCCATAAGCGACATGAGCGACCTGGTTGCCGGGTATCTCTGGTGGTGCAGCGTTTGCGTTCGCCGGTGAGGAAGATGAGAAGACCGCCAATTTACTGCGGATGCTGCCGTTCCAGA
>JAYVNW010000768.1:0-3041 GCA_043758225.1 Candidatus Kuenenia sp.
GCCGGGATAGTATTGGTAATGAAAAGTCCTCGAACAACAGCACGTTGCTGAGGTATTCGAGATCGCAAAGCCGCCATCAGCCGATCTGAACAGGTAGCAAGTTGAACATTGATCGATTCCGCCGCAGATTCCAACGCAGATTCTTTTGATGACAGTGGCGTTGCGATATCCACCTGTTGTAATTCAAGCTCAGCGATTTCACGTTCAATCTTCATCAGTTCATCGTTGATGGCACAGATGTCCTCGTCGGCTTTCACCATGCGTGACATAACGAACAGCGTGTGGAGGGATTCCAGCCGTTGTTGAAGCATGCGAAGCTGAGCGGGGCCGGATACAGGAGCTTCGGTTTTCAGCACGGATGATTGAATCAGATACGGTGCGAGATATTCCGAGTGCTGATAGCGTTCCGTCATGCGACTGCCGCTACAGACATGAACGAGTGAATTCATCGTCGTAAATTCGCCAAGCACTGGAGCGTAGCTGGCCGCAACCTGCAAATCGTGCAGCCACGGAGTTTTCAAATTCGGCAGGCGCGCGAGAAACAATGCAGCGGTGTTGTCGTCCTGCATGCTTTCGTTGTATCGATCTGCGAATCTCAAGAATCCGGCAGCACTGTCGATGGCAAGTGGAATTCGCGATGCGGCGGGAATCTGAGAGCCGTCCGGCGATTGCCATTCGAACTGGCTGCGTTCTTTGTCGGGATAGAGACCGTCGTCCAGAGCAATGTGCAACGCCGATTCAAAACCGAAGTATGTCAGTAGCGCTGGCAATGACGCAGTCATGCCAAATCGTCGGCGCGCCCAATGTCGCGGCGGTGAGCCGAAGATGCCGGAGTACACCCGTCGGCAGCGATCGATGTCGGCTGCCGTCGCAGCCATCGATCCCAGTGATGAGCGAGTTTCTGCATCGTGGCCGGTAAGCACTGTCAACCTGCCATCGTCAACGGCTTGCTTCAGTTGGGTTCCGAGTGTGGCGTCGTTCTCAACCCACTTTGCAAGTTCGCGCCCTGTCGCAAATAGATTCAATCGAGTCGCAGTCGTGACTGATGAAACGAGCTGCGAAATCGCCGAACTTGTCTCTTCATCACCAGGAAGACAAATGTCCAGGAGATAACAGTTCATCGGATAGAACTTTTCCCGCGTGTCACGCAGATGCTCAAAGCACCGCATCATGTGTGACCTGACGGTGGCACTGTCGCCAATCAATGACGCATCTGCTGCCAGCCGAACTTCGCGGCTGAGAAGTATATTATCCGCATCCACAAAATGATGACGCCGACGGCTAAGCAGTTGCACCTGCATCATAACAACGCCGAGCGCAAGAAAGTGATCAACAAGAACCGGGTCGATCACTGCAGATTCATTCGGTCGAGATGAATCTGCTGGCGTGGTGTCTTCGCTACCGGAATTCAGATCAGCATTTGCAGCACCATCTGCAGCAGCGGTTGCTTGTCCTTTCTTCTCCTCAGCGAGCGCTTCATCGATCGCGGCCAGCCACTCTTCACGCTTTGAGCAACCTGCCAGGACGATATGCCCCTGTTCACGAAATACCGCACGCCACTCGTGCGGCATCCACGATTCAGACGACGCCGGAACAAAAACGATGCGGCGTCCGGCATATCCTGTGAGCGATTCTGCCTGTCGGAAAATCGGAATACTGTTCGAATGCTGCAACAAGCGCGGATGCCATGCGCAAGCGATCGCGTTGAGCAAACTTGCAGCATCCTCTTCCGGCAAATCCGTGGGCAGGTCTTCGATGGAATAACCCGGAATCAGCACGCTGATTTCGGAAAACTCTTGAGAGGCAGACATTGGAACAAAGGTTCGTCGTGAAGAGAGGATTTCGGAGCCTAGATGGCGTCAATGACCCACGAATCTTAGACCGACCGGCAGGCATTGAAAAGCAACACAACGAACAGCTCTTTTCACGGCTGCGTTCGCCGATTTCGGTAGGTGCTCCTTGCCTGAAAGGACATTTGCCGCAACGCGAACCTCAAGAGCGTACGTCTGCTCAACGGCATCGCATTATCCTGTGATTCACGTGGATCTGGTCGCAGGTTGCAGCAAGCTGCAAAGTCCTTTCCGGCAGAATAGACCTACTTTCACAATGATCCGCGACTTCAACCCTTTTCAAAGCCGACGTCACGTGCCTTTGCCATAGGCTCATCACGCGGAGCATGTTGGCGACATTGTTGAGCAAGAGGGAACAAAAAGCCACTATTCAAGAAACGGGTCGAACTGCTCCAACAGTGAGCCTCCCGTTTGAGCTGCCTTCTCTGCAGATCCGTTGGTGCCACTTTGAATCAGTGACTTCACAGGCTCCGGAGCGGCTTGTTCAGCTCGCTGCCGCAGGTAGTTTTGAGAGGACGCAGTTCCTTCGCTCAACACACTGCCAGCTTTCTCAGTGGCCACGGATTGAGCGCGGTTGAGTGCAGCCTGTGCGCGACTCTCCAACTGGGAAGATACTTCTTCAAACACAGACTGGCTGGCATCCGGAGCTGCAGGTTTCGCAGCAGTTGACTTGGCCGTCACGTTGGACGTTGCTGCTGGAGCTGGACTGCCAAACATACGATCTTCCATGGCCTGCGTGAACTGCGATGTTGGGGAAGGCTTCGAGGTAGTCGTGCCATTCGAATTTACACGAGTGTTGGCGGCTCTCCGGGCAGCAGTGAAAGCGTCAATGGGACTGGCAGTATCATCGCCCAAACCTTCGATGATGTCAGCGGCTGAAAACCGTGAAGGTCCAGGTGGAGTCGCAGTCAGCGGCGCTGAATCTGGCTTAATAAAATTGATCGTACCGTCCGCATTCTGAGCAACTCGAAACGGATCAGCCACCGTGGTGCTTTTCGCGTCACGGGGAAACGGTAGCGGATTCATTTCATCGGCAGAACCAGAATCTACATTCAACGGCTCACGTGACGCCCCAGGATTCGGCAACAAGCCAACAGCAGTTTCGCCAGCAGTGTCTTGCGGGGGTTTGCTAAGAAACGACCGGAGTTGATCCAGCGTCGAATTCTCTTCCGCAACACTATCCGCCAAGGA
>JAYVNW010000769.1:0-3391 GCA_043758225.1 Candidatus Kuenenia sp.
ATGCCAGATCGTGAAGCGTGTGCTACCGAACTTGCTTCTGCCTACGACAAAACAAAGTCTGTTCCACACAAAATATCGCTGCTGGAAATCCTCGGCGCGATGGGTGGAACAAAAGCTCTGGCCACAATGGACGCAGCAGGCCGCAGTAAAGATCCATTACTTCAGGACATGAGCAGTCGATTGCTGGGTGAATGGATGACCGAAGACGCCGCACCAGTTTTGCTGAGTCTCGCCAAACTTCCGTCGAACCCTTACAGCGTCCGATCGCTGCGAGGCTACATCCGTATTGCTCGACAATTCGTGCTGCCGGAAGCACAACGAGAGGAAATGTGCCAGAAAGCATTTGATGCTGCTCAGCAGACCGCTGAAAAGAAACTTGTGCTGGACGTGCTGAAGCGTTACCCAACGGAGAACACGCTCAAGCAGGCGATTAAATCCATGCAGATCGCAGCGCTAAAGGACGACGCTACTCAGGCGACTCTGGTGATTGCTCAGAAACTCGGCAGCAAAGGCATAGACGTCAAACCTCTGCTCGCAAATGCCGGTCTGGACAAAGTCAAACTGGAGATTGTCAAAGCGGAATACGGTTCGGGAGTGACTCAGAAAGACGTGACTGCCGTATTGCAGAAGCAAGTGGGCGACCTTCCGTTGATCACGCTTGTATCTGCCAGCTACAACACCAGCTTCGGCGGTGACCCGGCTCCGGGCACAGTCAAGCAGTTGAAGGTTCAATACCGCATCAACGGAAAACAGGCAGAATCATCGTTTGCCGAAGATGCTTTGATCGTGCTGCCGATGCCAACGTCGAAATAGTTGGCGTCATTCAGGAACCAACGATTCACTGCAGGACGGGTCTACAGACCCGTCCTGTTATTCTTTCTGCGGGCAAAATAGCGGTTTTGATTGGAATTAAAGACCAATGGCTACCCACCGCCGCGGCGGATTTCGGAGCCGGAGAAACTGATCTGAAAGCGGTAGATCCGTTTGGTTGAACACCGGATTCGTCCGGTTTGCAAATCCACACTTTCCGGGATTTCGGCCCGGTTAACATTCGCCACGGCTCGATAGCCGCGCTCGGCAAAAATGTCGATCACCATTGCCAGAGCCAGCGGGTCGTCGAATACGGAGTCTTCCGAATTCACGACGGCCATGCCAGGAATCGCGTGTCGAATAACGATCGGAATGAACCGCTCTTCGATCAATCGAATGACTTTGTGAAATAGACTGCGGTGTTCAAGCTGGTAGCTGTCCATGCGTCGAACAAGTTCCTGGCGTGCATGCGTTATCAGGTCACTTGCCAGCGGCAGGCGCCTGACTGCATCGTGTGTTTCCGGATCAAGTTCCAACGATGACTGGTAGTCCAGTTCTTGTCGAATATTTCTTTCAACACTTTCGATAGAACCTTGAGCGCTGACAAAGTGATAGTGATAAATTTCCTTCAGCGACTGCAATGCTTCCCATGTTTCATCCTTGAAAACGCGATAGCGGCGACGAGCGGCCTCCGGGTCCAGGTCGGTCGCTCGTTCTTCCTGAAGTTCTTTGCCTTCTGCCACCGCTTTGACATTCATTTCCCTGATGATTTGACCTCGACTCAATTGACGCGCAATGCTGGTCGTTTCGTCAACAAACAACACCATGACATGAATGGTTGGCTTCCGAAAGTTGATCGCCAACGGTGTTTCGCGATACTCGCGACTGAGCTGGTTCATTTTGAGTACCAGAAGATTCAGGCATTCCACCTGAACTCGAGTACGTGGAAAACCGTCTAGAACACAGCCATCACGGTAATCTGGTTCCAGCAGTTTTCGGAAGACCAGTTCGACGACTTCGCGATCACCCACCATTCCGCCCGCCTGCTTGATTCGTTGAGCGTGCGGAGTATTCAACAATGAGCTCACGACGATCGGTTCGCATGTCAGATCGCGTGCCTTCATGATGAATCCGGTGTTTGTGCCCTTTCCTGATCCCGGCGCACCGCCAAGCAGAATCAGCTCTTTGGAGAATCTCAGGTTCTCATGCCCGAATTCAGCCTCAAGTTCATTCCACACATTTGTGAAAATCACCTGAGCATCTTTGACTTCGAGGTTTTCAACCGGCTTGGCTACGGCCGGTGATTTGTCGGTTTCTTCGTCCATTTTAATTCAGTGATTCGCAGGAATTCGGGTGTGCTTGAGGCGACGAAGTGTACGTGAGGACGATTTTCTCCGCACGCATTCAGGTCAAAAATCGCAAGGATATTGCCTGGCAAGAGAAATTGCATGATCACAATATTCGGTTGAGAAAAAGCCAATAGATTCCTGCTGCGTAGAGAACGAAAGTGGACGGCCAGCAGCGTTGCTCGTTTTTCCAAAAATGCAATTGCCATGTTTTTATCCTTTTGGGACTAAAACGATAGTCTTGATTGTTTAGACGAGCGACAGAAACGAAATTACGGCTGCCACCGTCGCCAAGCGGTGGTTGAACCAGGAATTCCCACCGTCCGGCGACGGCGGCTCCAAGTGAGTTGGTCCGATTATTCAGCAGAAAGTCACGTCCAATGTTCGATCTAAATTCAATTCAATCAGCGCTGTCAGAGTTCGGTTTCGATGGCTGGCTGTTGTATGACTTTCGAGGCAGCAATGTGCTGGCTCAGAGGATTCTCCACATGCCACACGGCTTCATGGCTTCGCGTCGCTACTTCTATTTCATTCCCGCGAGCGGCACTCCAATGAAACTTGTCCATCGCATTGAATCCGATGCATTGGATCATTTGCCGGGCGATAAAGTCATTTACCTGCGATGGCAGGAACTGGAAGCTGCGATTCAGGCGATTGTAGGTGAGCACAAGAATGTTGCGATGGAGTATTCGCCACGTAACGGCAATCCATATATCTCGCGCGTTGATGCCGGGACTGTGGATCTGGTGCGATCATTTGGCTGCGAAGTTGTGTCGTCTGGTGATTTGATTTCGCAGTTCGAATCGACACTCACGGATGCGCAGTTGAAGAGCCATCTGGAGGCTTCGGAAGTTACAAATGCTGCTTTCGCTCGAACGTGGAAGTTTATCGCTGATCAGGTGCGTGCTCATGGCTTTGTTGAAGAGATTGCAGTCTCTGACGAAATCATGCGGCACTTCGCTGAGAACAACATGACGACGTATCATCCTCCGATCGTCGGCGTGAACGGGAACGGTGGCAATCCGCATTATGAAACCGGTACGGGAGCTGACACAAAGATTGTTGAAGGCAGTTTTGTGCTTGTTGATTTATGGGCGAAGCAGGACAAACCAGGGGCGATCTACAGCGATTTGACTCGCACGGGCTTCGTTGGGACTTCGGTACCTGAAAAATACACAAAGGTTTTCAACATTGTTGCCGCTGGGCGCGATGCTGGGGTTGAGTGTGTTAAATCC
>JAYVNW010000770.1:0-2401 GCA_043758225.1 Candidatus Kuenenia sp.
ATCTCGTTCCCGGTCACGATGAGCCACGCATCGATGACAGCCGAAGCCCGCGCTCGAGCTGGAATCACCGACAGGACCGTTCGCATTTCCGTCGGATTAGAACATTGCGATGATTTGATTGCAGATCTCAAACAGGCGTTGGAAGGCTAACTTTGCGCAACTCGTCTGCGATTTTTCCCACATCGGCCCGACTCCAGACAGGGCAGTTCAAGCCCTTTGGCGAGTCATCCGAAACCACGGCCACAATTGCAGCATCGCTCGCCGCATGAGGAGCTTCGCCCACGACACTGCGCCAAACCTCAATCCTCGGCGCAGTGGCGTGCAGGTCACCTTCGACAAGAATCAGCTCGCAATCGGCAAACTGAACCTCGAACTGCGAGTAACGTTGGTCGCCACGTTCTTCACGTTTCGTCGGAATGAACAGCGCCGTCATCTGTGGCGACAGAATTCCAACTCCCGCCGCGCCGGCTTCGTGATGCTTGTATGAATCCTTGCCGGGTGTGTCGAGTTCATGATGGTGATGCGTGTGCTTCACGGTTGCGATCTTAAAGCCTCGCGCGGTAAGTTCACGAATCAGGTCACAGACCAGCGTTGTCTTGCCCGAGTTCTTGCGACCCACAATGTGAATGCGACCTGTCATTAATGTCACTGCTCCAACAGGAACTTGAACAATTCAATCCGCACGCGATTGTGAAGAGTCTAAGTCAAGTCTTCGGGCAAGAAAGAATTGGGAGCGATTTTTGTTTCTCCAATTTGCAAAAACTTCCGCGAGAGAGTTGTTGAATGCAGGACGGGTCTGGAGTCCGTGCTACGGAATCGCACGCCAACGATGAATTTCAAAGACTGCCACGAGGGATGAAATCTATGGTGTCGATCGGTGGCAGCTTTGAAAACAAAGCTGAGCGGCCTGGTTGCCCAGGCCGCTCGCGTTGCTGTTGACACAAGGCGGGCCATGACTTGCATCTCAACAACGTTGGAGCACAGAAGCAATGACCGTGCCAATGTGTTGAAAGCGAGATAGAATCAGAGCGTCGAATTGACGGATATGCCTTTCTGGTCAGGCGTAAATGCATTTTTTTTGTTTTTCAGATTGATCCTGACTCTGGTAGTTTTCGTTCTGAGTCACGATGATCGTCGAGATTCGATTTTGCCTTCCGCAGGATTCTGCGGCGCGACGTTGCAGAATGCAGCAGAGAGAAATCGAACTTGTAACAGTTGCAAAACCACGGCACCGGAAAACCGCACGATGTACCGTAAACTCGATCCACAAAAGACAATCGCCACCCTCAAGACGCTGGAAAATCGAATCGACGAGCGATTTCCAGGAGCAAGCCTCAATGGGGTCTGTAAGGATTTGTCGGCGATTGCAGAAGAAACGTGCGGACGCATTGCCTGGGTTTCCCGCCCTTATAAGGTGATTCGCCTGGCAGTTATTCTTGTTATCGCGACGGCTGGCAGTCTCGGCTGGCTCGTGATTCAGAAGTTAAAATTTCAACAGGACGGGTTTGGTCTGGAGGAACTGGACGCCGGAACAAACACAATTGTGGTCACCGGTGCCGCTTTATTTTTTCTGTTCTCGCTGGAATCTCGACTCAAGCGGGCGCGAGTCCTGCACGCGCTTGACGAATTGCGAGCGGTCTCGCATGTCATTGATATGCATCAGCTGACGAAAGATCCAAGTCAGCTATTGAGTATCAGCAGTAAACGGACAAAGTCATCTCCGCAGCGAACACTGACTCCGTTTCAGCTAACCCGCTATCTGGACTACTGCAGTGAAATGTTGTCTCTGGTTGGTAAGCTCGCTGCATTGTATGCTCAAAGCACATCGGACAGTGTCGTCCTGCAGGCCGTGAACGATATCGAAACTTTGACGAATGGCATCAGTCGCAAGATTTGGCAGAAGATCATGATTCTGGACGATGATCTTGCTGAAGAGGCCGCTAAAGACAGCCAGGCGCAACTTCCTTCGAATGCGGCACCTGCAATCTCGAACGAGGAATCGAAATCGAAACTACCTGGCGAGACTTCGAAGTCTTGATTGTGATCGACTGCTGCGCGACGAGGGAGTGTTGATTGGTGATCATGCAATGTCGCAAACAGAATTCCGTCAGCGACCAAACCACCCACCATCATATGCCCGATCACTATCGATTGCCATAGATTCCAGTTAACGCATTTTAGAACCAGTCAGGTGATCCACGGCAGTTCAACTCCGAATGTAATGCTCCCTATGCAACAGCGCGTGGTGAAAGTTCCTGGATCACAGCGGATACGGCTTCTGTGTTGATCAGCGTCTCCGGCGATGCTTCGTGCAGCACAGCGAGTAATTCGCACACGCGTGTCATGCGAGCTGTGTTGCCGCGACTCAAATGATGGATCGCAGCAATAGTGCTGTCCTGCA
>JAYVNW010000771.1:0-3698 GCA_043758225.1 Candidatus Kuenenia sp.
CCATGGCTCGCTTGGGAGAGATAGCTCCCACAAGCATGTAGACCGCAGAGTATGCCATCGACGATAACAGACTCAGTGCCGACAGACTCAGCCACATGCGGCGCGGTTCATCCATGCCGCATAACGCGACGGAGAATCCTGTTCCTGCCCATGCCGCCGATGTGGCCCATGTCACCGAGACCAGAAATTTCCCCAGCAACATCCAGAAGATTCCATTTGGCCGCGTCGCCATGTAAACCCAACTGCGTTGTTCAAGTTCCGAAGCCACAGCCGGGGCCGCCGTCAACAGAACACTTAACGCAACGCACACGCATGGAATGAGTGCATACAGGGTCACCGACCACATCGACTTCTGTGCCTCAATGCTGTTGAAATCCTCGAAGTCACCAAGCGTCCGAATCAATATCGTGATCATTACCGGAAATGCAGCCATCGCGTACCACCAGCCGATGCGTCCCCACGTCAGCGACCGCTTCCACTCGTAGATGAACACAGCGCGCAATGCGTTCATAATTCACCTCGATGAATCTTCATCAGAGAATTGAACAACGACTGCAGAGAATCATCTGCCGTGCGAATTTCATAGATTCTTAACCCGTCGTCTTTCATCCATTCAGGAATCATGGCAGAGATTCGACTGGCATGTCGCGTTGAAAGCACTACGACTTCCTCGCCGGAATTCGTCTTGCGAATCTTTGCCGAATCGGCCAGATCTGCCGCCAGTGTCTTCGCCGCGAAACCTCGCAGGTCATTGCACCGCACATGAATCTCAAGCGGTACATCGAACAGCAACTCATGTACTTCTTCGGCCGTGCCAGATGCCAAAACGCGGCCACCCGAGATCAGCAGAAACGATTCCGTCAGTGCTTCAATCTCGTGCAACACGTGGCTCGCGATGATGATACTGCGGCCCATTGCGATCCAGTTGCGCAGCAGGTCTGTCATGTGAGCCCTCCCGATGGGATCAAGACCGCTGAGTGGTTCATCCAGGATCAGCAGTTCCGGCTCATGTGAAATCGCTTGAGCCAGCTTTGTACGTTGTCGCATTCCGCGTGAGTAGCTGGCGATTGGCCGATACATACCTTCCACCATCCCGACCAATTCCATGCAATCCAGCGCACGGGCTCGAGCGGCCTGATGCGAAAAGCCCTGCATTTCCAGGAGATAGATCACCCATTCGAATCCGGTGATTGACGCGTACATGCCTTCAAAGCCCGGACAGAAACCGATGCGACGCATGAGATCAGGATTGTTGCGAGGATTCATGCCAAGTACTCGGACTGTGCCGCGAGTCGGCAAGAGCTGACCGATAAGCAGATTCAACAACGTGCTTTTGCCAGCACCGTTTGGACCAAGAAGTCCATAGGCACCGCGTGGCAGTTCCAGCGTGATGTCGTTCACACCCAACACCTTGCCGTAGAGCTTGGTGACATTTTGAAATTGAATTGCGATGTCGGCTGACATGCCTTTTGCCCGGATAAATTGACGACGTTTGATTTGGAAACCAGTTACCGATGGCTGGCGATTTTTCGCGCAGAACCGGATCAAACCTGCATCGGTGCCGACACACGACGATACAGCACTGCCGTGCAGACGGCAGTCAACACGGCAATCAGAATCAGTCGCGTTTCCATGTGAGTGACCCCCAGCTTCGGATCAAGAATCCATGACGACAAATCGTTAAACGTTTCGAACAGCGACAACGACTGCACCATCGAACTGTCTCCCGGACTCGCGACACTTCTAATAACGACATAAGTCAAATGCCCAAAGATCCAGATTGCAAACCACGAAAACGATGCATATCGCGATTCCGTCGTCAGCGATGACAGCATCAACGCCAGCATTGTACACGGAATTACAATCAACAAAGATGCCAGTATCACGCGCAGCGGCAGATCCCATGTGGCGTACAACACAGAAATATCGGGCGACAACAGGACTCCAATAAAGTACAACAACAGCCCTGGGAACATCGTGACAAAGGATAGGTACAACCCGATCGTGACTGCCTTTCCAACGATGTACTGGACTTTGGTCATAGGCCTTGAAAAATACAGCAAGAATGCCCGCGATCTGAAATCCTGCGAAATCATGGGCGGCGCGATCACAGCCACAATCGGGATCAAAAGAAACGGCTGAGAGCGACGAAACAGAATTTGCAGCAACGCAGACCAGAACAAATGACGTTCCTCGCCAATGCTCGGGCGTGAACCTGTGAGAATTCGTTCCTGCTGGATACGGCGGAAAATTTTGTCCGGGCTTTCATGCGTCACAAGCGCCATCGCTCCGGCGGACATCATGTCCTGCATTTCTCCGCCCTGTTTTGCTGATTGTTCGTAAATGAAAATCATAAACCCCATCACGATGCCAGGCACCCAAGCGAAAAACATCATTCTTCGCAGCCAGGCACTTTGCCAGGCACGACGGATACCGATTTCTGCCACCACCAGCCAGCGAGTCGAAGGGGACCGCAACTCGCCATTCCACTCACGATAGCCGAGGTTATGAATTGGCACGTGTTACCTCACAAACTGCCGACAGAAAGATCTGTTCGAGGGAATTTTTGGAAGGGGACACACCGCGTACAAGGCAGCCACTTTCCGTCGCTGCGGACCAAAGTGGTTCATTCAGCGCATCGGCCTGCCCAAAGACACGCAGTTGTCTCAGCGAAATAATTTCGGAATTCACGCCTTTGGCAGTCAGGCATTCTCGATACGCATCGCGATCGCCGGATAACGTCACTGTCATCGACGGATTCGGCACGCGGCACAACTCTTCGAGCGTATCACTGACTCGCACCGAGCCCCCCGCCAGAATCACAACGCTGTCACAAACGACCTGCACGTCGGGAAGAATATGAGTACATAAGAGGACTGATTTTCGGAATTGTCGTGCGAGAATGCGAATGCGATTCAACATGGCTTCGCGTTCTTCCGGATCAAGTCCCGATGTGGGTTCATCCAGAATCAGCAGCTGGGGATCATGCACAATCGCCATCGCAAAACGCAGCTTTTGTCTCATGCCCGTTGAATACGTTTCGACTGGCCGGTAACGTTCCTGTCCCATGCCGCAGAAGTCCAGGATTTCGTGACCTCGTCGCAGTGCTTCCGTTGCCGGAAATCGTGAAAGCTGCGCGGCCACCTGCACGGTTTCGATACCGGTCAAGCCATGCACGTAGCAGTCATCCTCCGGCATATAACCAATGTGCGTGCGAATCTGATCGGCCGCCGTTCGGATCGGAAACCCCAGCACATGGCCATCGCCGAAGGTAATTCGCACCAGCCCCAGCAGCACCTTAATCAGCGTGCTTTTCCCCGCGCCGTTCGGTCCCAGCATACCCGTGATGCCCGGCTGGATCGTCAGGTTGACGTCCGACAGTGCTCGAAAGCTGCCGTAGTCTTTCGTCACATTTTTAAGCTCAACAAGAGCAGTCATAGGAGGGGTCTTCATAATTCTACAGCGATGTGTGGCCGGTGGTGGAGGGCGATAACCTGAACCTCCGGTGCTTCCTTCGCTCCGCTCCGCTCCGTCCAGCTCCGGCCACAGGACTTTTTAAGCCACGACTAACAGAGGGCTTCATGTCATCCCACCAACCTAACGACCGGAGCGTGCCGGAGGATTGTCTGTCAATTCAGCTTTTATTTCCAATGCTGCCGAAACTCCATCGACTTCGGCAAAATCTGCCGAACGATTCC
>JAYVNW010000772.1:0-1617 GCA_043758225.1 Candidatus Kuenenia sp.
CGTTGAGATTGCGGGCACAAAAATCCATGCGGCGAGGAATTCGATTCCTTCAAAACGTCCAAAGACCCGATGGAACGTGGTTGCCACTATGGTTTGGACACCAATTCAACGAAGACGACGAAAATCCTCTGTACGGAACGTCGCGAGTGGTCCGTGCACTCGGTACGATAGGGGAGGAATCCTCGGACTGCTGTCAAAAGGCAGTTCGCTGGCTTCTGGAAAATCAGAATGACGACGGTGGCTGGTCGGCTCGTCGCGGGCTGGAAAGTTCGGTCGAAGAAACAGGATTGGCATTGGACAGTTTAGTCCATTTTAAGCATGTTAAGCCTGTAATTGACCGAGCAGCTCAGTGGCTCGCTGTCAGGGTGAATGAAGGCACAGTGGATCGGCCAACTCCGATTGGCTTCTATTTTGCCAGACTCTGGTATTTTGAGGATCTTTATCCAATCATATTTGCGGCAGTGGGGTTAAACCGCTGGCAAGAGTGTGCGGAAATGTGACACTCTCCATAATCATCCATCCCGCCTGAATCCAAATCAACCTACCGAAATCTCGCTGAAGTTTGGAGAGTACCGAAGTGTCAATTGCTCCCGTCGAAAAAGACATCTCTGAACACAATGAACTCCGTCAGTCGTCCACCGAGGACGCTAACGCAGTCGTTGGAAATCGCGATGCTGTACGACGATCACAATCTGATATCGAACAGTTTGTCGATGACGACGATCCAGCCCCGGTGCGCAAAAAGGGTAAGCGCCGCAGTACGACGCACCTAAAGGCCGTACCTGAAACTCTGGAAATGCGAGAAAAGGTCAAAGCGGCGGCCGAAGAGTACGCCAGGTCACTTGATCGCAGCCGCGCGTTTACAAGAAATGAACTGGAGCATCATGGACGGACGCTGCTGGATCAGATGGGACTGCAGGAGAAGTATCTGGGCTTTTCGATGGTCATGGTCGGCAACTTTTTCTGGAAGCAGCAGTTTCTTGCAATCCCGTTCAATCGACGAATGTTGTTACTGCCTCACTGTTTGAAACATGCGGAAGGTTGTCCTGCTGAGTACACACAATTTGGTCTCGACTGCGAACGCTGTGGAGCGTGCTCAATCGCGGATTACAAGGTGAAGGCCGAGCAACTTGGATACAAAGTGCTGGTGGCCGAAGGGTCCCCCGTTGTTCTGAAGATTATCGTGTCTGGATACATCGACGGTATTCTTGGCGTTGCCTGTTTGAATGTCCTGGAAAAAGCCATCGACAAAGTCCTGATTGCCGGTGTACCTTCGTACGCAGTGCCGCTGCATTCAGGCGATTGCCTCAACACGACACTCGATGAAATCTGGGTCTGGGACGTGCTGGACAAATACGAACCTCTGCCAGAAAAGCAGACGACGAGCTACGTACCGCTGATGCGGGCGTCTGCGAAAATGTTTGATTCAGACTTCAATCGATTGCTGCCGCGCGTGCGAACCAACGACGAATCTCGTCGTGAGTCGCCTGTCGCATTCACAGAAAATATCGCGTACGACTGGCTCAGCAAGGGCGGCAAGCGATTCCGTCCATTTATTACGCTCGCGGCGTGGCATGCAGCGTCGTCAGACACTTCGGCGATGAACATCGGCAACGA
>JAYVNW010000773.1:0-5372 GCA_043758225.1 Candidatus Kuenenia sp.
CCGGACTACAAAAAACTCTACGCCGCTGACACGGGTTGGTCGCACTATAAAGAAGCATCGAAGTACATCCAGGTCTGGGATGTCGTCGATGCAAAAAAACTGGCAAAAGGGCGCCAGTTTGCGTCAATGGATCTCGTGATGCCGGATCAGACAACAAAGTCCGGATTTGCGGATGGCATTCGCTGCGATCTCTACGGCAACATCTGGGCCAGTGCAGGCTGGGTCGGTGAAGGCTACGATGGCGTTCATGTATTCGCGGGCGAAGATGGAGCTCGCATAGGACAAATTCTTCTGCCGGAAATCTGCAGCAACGTTTGCTTCGGTGGGACGAAGAGGAATCGCTTGTTCATGACAGCTAGTCAATCCGTCTATGCCGTTTACGTGAACTGCAAGGGCGCACATCATTGCTGAGTACTCGTCATGATCGTCACGCTGTGTCAGGTCTGGCTTGTTGCACAAGTCAGCCTGAACCGGCTTTCCTGGCTACTCAGGCTGACGCAGGGAACCTGAACAGCAAAAGACAAAATCTTTTCGACATCGCAACTTCCGGCTCCTGAAGTTTGAGGTGCGTGATAGGTTTCAGACAATCGCGGTTTGAGCTGTGATTTCACAGATGTCGGCCGTCTATCAAACTTTGGAAACAGAGGAGCCTTCAATGAGCAGACGATTCTGCTGCGTGATTTGGTGTGGATTCGCATGTCTGGCGATCGGCGTTTCCGGAAACGTCCAAGGCGCTGACGGCTTTGCCATTCAGACGGTGAGAATGGCTATGCCAAGCTACGGTGGTTTCGCAATGGTCCCGCAAGTGATGGGCTCCATGGTGGATGGTGGCTCTGAAGATAGCGGCTACATGCCTGGCGTCATGGTTGAACCACCGTTGGCTGCAGGCGTTTACGGCGTGGGTGAATTGGAAAACATGCCGAAGGGCACTTTGGGGCAGACCTACACACGCGTCTCACACCCAGTACCGATGGACAAACATCCTCGCACTGGGATGCTGGCCGTCAAATTTAATGGAACGGTCCCTTATCTTTCAGTCGGAGTGATGGGTGGGATCAAGATGAAAAATGGTATCTGGTTGTTCGAATCCACACGTCCGCTTGACGTGGGAGCCTGTCAAATCGTCCGTGTCGAAGCTCGCGAAACGCCGCAGGATATTGAACCCTATGCGACACGCTTTGTACGTCTCATCCCGGGACGTATCGTCTATCTGGAGTTCTGATTCCTGGAACAGTACTACTGGTCACACGCATCCTGGACAACAGCTACGCACTATTCGATGAGTTCGTAATTTAAACTTCGGCGATCCCGATCGTGCCCACACGATCGGGATAGCTTCGTTTTAGCAGGTCCTGCTTGCCGAGCAGGACTTCGCGACCCTGCGGCGACCAGCGACCTTAACAGGTGCCACGACAGAATCGGGCCGACGTAGATCACGGCAACGATTTTCTGTTCCATCGTAATGCCCCCCGCGTACGATTCGCCTTTAGGCGAGAGTCCTTTCCGGCATAAGAGACTTACAGGATTTCGCTTAGCCCGTGGCAGGAACTGCCGCTTTGGTTACTTGCGATACGCGCAGATACTGCATGATTTTCATTACCAAATGCCCTCGGCAAAATTGGTAGATTCGGAATGATCCGCACATCCGTCAAATTTTAACTCAATCAACAGGGTTCCAAAGTCCGATCCTGAAGAGTAACCGTCACTGTCGGTACATCCGGCACACATTCTCAGAGCGGCTCGATCGGAACAATCGATGAAACCCACACGAATTCTTGCCTCGGCCACACTTCTTGTCAGCAGCATAGCTCTGATCACAGCCGCAGGTATCTCTGTCGGCGATGAACCGGGGGTCGTCCGCATGGGCGATCATTCGCCTTCGGCGGATCTTGCTGCATCCCCCGCACCCGATCCGGGCATGTCCGGTGTTGCCACACTGGATTGCCGCCCCGCTGAACCATCCATAGGGATGTATCCGCAGCCCGCGCCGTACGCTCCATATTTTGAGCGTTCGTACGGAGCGACTCAGCAGATTCCGCGTTCGGCCTACCAGCCAGTTCAGCCATTCGGCCCCATCACCATGTTTGAAACGAACATTGGTGATGGCCTGGGGTATCAGGGTTCGTATCAGCGATTGAATGCACGCATTCCGTATCACATCATTCCGAACACGAATGTTTTGATCGGTGACATTTCAGCATCGATTACCAACAATCAAAACGCGATTACAAACGTTGGTGGTATCTATCGCAACTATGATTCGTCGCTCAACCGGATTTTCGGCGTGAATGGTTACTTCGACTACGACCAGGGTTACGGCAACGGAGACTGGTATCAGGCGGGTGCCGGATACGAGTCACTCGGCAAATACCTCGACTTTCGAGTGAATGGATACATTGTCGCTGGCAACAATTCCAACGTATTGAGCACCACACTTAACAACAACCTCGCGTTCATTGGCAATGGAGCTTACAAAACGCGAACTCAGCTCCTTGAGAATGCCTACTCCGGTCTGCAGGCTGAAACCGGTGGTCCGCTGCCAGTGCTTGGCGAATATGGATTGAATATGTATGCGGGCGCTTATTACCTGCACAATAACGCGGGGAAAGACGCACTTGGCTATCAGATGCGATGGCAGGCTCTGGTGACAGAAAGTCTGCGTGTGAATACGTATCTGACGACTGACCGGACTTTCGGTTTGAATAGCTGGGTGAGTCTGCAATACGACTTGCCAAACTACAAGAATCGCCGGGTCTTGCGAAGTTCGCCGGTGCGTGATCGGTTGCAGGATCCAGTCGTTCGCGATAACCGAATCCACGTGCATCATGATAACCGAACACTGTATAACGCCGTCGTCAATAGTGCATCTGGAGTTGGCTACAAGTTATTGTACGTCGATCCAAACCGAACGACTGCTGGTACCGGTACATTTGAGAATCCGTACGGCACATTACAAGCTGCTGCGGTGGCCAACAACAACACCTTTGACATTATCCGCGTTGTTCCGCGAGCCGACGACACGACGACAAACCTGACGGTGAACGGTGGTATTGCCCTGTTTGATGACCAGACGCTCTTGTCGTCACTGAAACCTCTGATACTCGCACCGAATTGCATTATTCCAGCGGACACAGGTCTGACGACAGCTCTGGGCCCACTGATTTCCAACCCAACAATGGTCGCTGGCGGCAGCGTCGTTCGAATCGGCAACAACGATTCGATTATCGGTATGCGAATTGATGCCGCGAACGCCGCTGGCACTGTCTTCGGCAATGGTGTCGTGAATCCACTGCCGATCACCGACGCAAATCTGACCTGCAATATCTTCACAAACTACACCAATGGAGCATTGCTGCAGGATGTTTCCGGTCGGATTATTGTTGATCAGAATGAGTTCAATGGCTTGGCGGGTGTCTCATTAGATGGTCTGGACCTTACGGTTGCGAGTGGATCTTCTGTTGACCTGCTGGTTCGCAATAACATCGCATCCAACAACAGTGGAACGGGGTTGAGTATCGTTGCGAATCCGGGCAGTACGATTAACGCGGACGATCCTAATGGTTTTGGAGGAATTACAACAGGGATAGTGAACAATACTACGAATTTCAATGGCACGGGAATCGTGACAGAGGCCCGTGCTGGTTCCACGATCAACGCGGTTGTCGAAGGGAACGTTTCAACGAACAATACCGACAATGGCTTCGTTGCGAGAGCAGACGGTGGCACATATAACCTGTCAAGCCTCGCAACTAACACCTTCAGCAATAACCTCGGTAATGGTGCATTTATTCACTTCCAGAATGGCGGCGTGTTCAACGCCGTATCGGAAGACCTCAATGGAAATGGTACTCTAGATGCAGGGGAAGACCTCAATGGCAACGGTCGTTTTGACCGAGGCATCGTATCGAACACGATGAACCAGAACAGTATTGCAGGGTTGTGTATCTTTGGTGAAGACGCAAGTGCGGGGAAGTTTGATATCGGTGGTCCAACACCGTCTCTTGGAAATACTTTCCTTGGAAACACTTACGCGGGTGTAGCAACTGATCTTCGGGATACTTCGACAGCACAGATTGATGCATTGTTCAATACAATTTCCGGGGGAACCAGCGGTGGGCCAGCAGGTTTGACAATCGTTCTGGACTTCATTGATCCTGGTCAGGCTGGTTTTGTCGATTTTAATGGAGAGGCCCTCGATCCATTTGATGTTACGAATTACGGTTTCGCAGCGTCACAGTATGGCGTGGTCACAAATTCTGTCCTGGACACAGTTCGAAATTACTTCCGTACAATTCCAACTGTAACTCAGGATGCACGAAGTTCCATTCCTGATGGTATGGAGCTCGACATCGACTTTGTGATTGGGGACAACGGTGTTGCTCCTTCAAACGGCGCGACGGAATACTATGTTATGAATATCGGTGATACCGCAGCTGGTTCTGCGGCTGCGGGTGGTCTGGCGATTCTCGGTGCAGCCCGAAACGCAACTGGTACCGGACCGAACTTCATTACGCTGGGTGATGACGGCGGCACGGTCTATGCAAACACGCTCACCACATTTGGTCCGCTGACACCGGCAAATGCATACGACATTCGGGCAGAGTCGCTGAGTAATGCACCTGCGCATGCCGTTTCTGCCCTGACATCCGGGAATTTAACATTTGCCAGACGAGCGTTAGGACTTGTGACCTCGCATGAGATAGGCCACAACCTGTCACTTGTGCACGTTGACGATACAGGAGCAATAACGCCGACCGGGGCCAATCCAATCATGGGAACACCGGCCGCACCGTATCTGTTGCCGATTCAGACCCTGATCGAACCAGCTGAATTCGCGTTTTCCGCCACACATCTGTCGGAAGGTGCCGGGGATGCAACTCGACAGCAATCCGACATCCAACAATTGGTTGGAGCTGTCGGTGTGCGGGCCGCTGCATCCGGCGACCCAACGGCACATGGAATTATTGTGAATGCGACAGACAATGCTCAGCTTCTGCCTTCGACATTCAACAACAATACGATCACGGGAACCAGCCAGGATGGCATCGCAATCATCATGAACGACAACGCTGTCGCTCAGGGTGTCACGATCCAGTCCAACACAATCACGAACGGCGGTGGAAACGGGATTCGACTTGAGGCTAATGGGCCTGGTGCAGAAATCCATGCAACCAGCACCATTGGCGGCACTGGTGTCAACATCTACGGGGGAACTTCATACAGCCAAGGGAATACAATTTCCGGCAATGCTGGCGATGGCTTCAGAGCGCTAGCAGCCAACGGCGGTATGATAGACGGAAACTTGTTGAACAACTCTATTACGAACAATGGTGGGAACGGTGCATCGTTCCTGATCGATAATGGTGGATTCA
>JAYVNW010000774.1:0-1971 GCA_043758225.1 Candidatus Kuenenia sp.
CTCGGACAGCGTGCCAGTTCTGATCGTGCACGCAGATGGCGAATCGATTGTGATGGTCAGTCAGAAAGTCGCTCCACCTGGTGACGGCGTATTTGCAGAACTTGGGAGATTCCGATTCGATGCGGCATCCTCCGCCAAGGTAACCATTAAAGCTTCCGAGGCGTCTGCGGGGCATGTCATTGCTGATGCGATTCAGTTCGTTGAAGCTGGACAGTTGCCGCTGGTGGCGACAACAACCGTTGATGTTTCCGCTGCGGCACCGCAAGTCGAGAACGTCAAAGATCCCACAAATACGGCAATGTTTGAACAGCAGCTGAAGCAGCTGGAAGCGGAGCGGGCGGAACTTAAAAAGCGTAAACCAGAGATTCCGATCGCAATGTGTGTGCGGGATGAACAGAAACCAGCGGACTGGCATGTTCATGTTCGCGGTGAGATTCGTAATCTCGGAGCCGTCGTTCCGCGTGGTTTCATGACTGTCGCCACGCCACACAATGTCAGCGCAACTGTTTCTGCGGCGGAGGCCGAAACTTCCAGCGGCCGACAGGAACTGGCGGAATGGATTGCTTCACCAGGCAACCCGTTGACAGCTCGCGTTTATGTCAATCGGGTCTGGATGCATGTGATGGGCGAAGGCATCGTGCGAACACCTGACAACTTCGGCGAAACCGGCGACCGACCGACTCATCCGGAACTGCTTGATTACCTCGCGGACACTTTCGTCTCGGAAGATCACTGGTCCACAAAGAAACTCGTGAGACGCCTCTGCCTGACTTCGCAATTCCGGCTGAGTTCTGATGTGTCTCCCGAAGTGCGCCATGCAGATCCGGAGAACCGTTTGCTCATGCGAGGAACTCGCCGCCGTCTGGATGCAGAATCCATTCGTGATTCGTTACTGCAGATCAGCGGAGCACTGGATTTATCGATGCATTCCGGCCGCACAATTGAGAAGCTGTCAACCTATGACAACGCCTATCATCATGATGAACATCCAATGCTGTGCCGCAGCGTTTATGTTCCGTCGTTTCGAAACACGATGCTCGACCTGTTTGAAGTCTTCGATATCGCCAATCCGAACGTCGTCGCCGGAAAAAGAACAAACAGCCTGCGTCCGGCTCAGTCGCTTTACATGCTGAACAGCCCGTTCGTCATGGAACAGTCTCAGCAAGCGGCAGTGCAGTTCATGAATTCAGCGGCGTATCACGGCGATGATGTTGGGCGCAGCATCAGCAATGCATGGAGAATTTTCCTGGGACGTGATCCTTCGCGTGATGAAATGGCGGCCGCTGTAACTTTGATCAACAATCGAACAGATTCGCAGCCAGCATGGGCCACAATGTTTCACAGTCTGTTTGCATCTGTGGACTTTCGTTACATTGATTAGTAATCCAGACTCGCGCCGCCTTCGGCTTCAATCGCCTGACCAGTGATGAAACTTGATTCGGCACTGGCAAGGAACAAAGCGACTTCGCCCATTTCTTCGATGGTCCCCATGCGACCGAAAACCTGCATTGCAGATACGCGATTCAACGCAGACGCCGGGTCTGGCAGCGTCGCCGCCCAGTCTCGCATTAAGGGCGTATCAATGTTGCTGGGCAGAATCGCGTTGACTCGAATCCCCGCCGGGCCAAGTTCAATCGCCAGAGATTTTGTCAGACTGACCTGAGCGCCTTTCGTTGCGCAGTAGGCAGTGGAATGTTCCTGCCCGAGGACGGCTGTCATAGACGAGATATTGACAATCGTGCCACGTGTTTTGCGCAGATGCGGCACGGCGTAGCGCGATCCGGCGAATGTGCTGATGTAGTTGATGCGCATGAGTTCTTCCATGAACTCCACCGATGTTTCATCGATCGTCATCGCCGGTGGATGCTGTCCGGCGTTGTTGACGATGCAGTCCAGGCGACCGAATGTTGCCACAGTTTGCTCGATTGCATTCTTCAGTTGCAGATGATCGCCGACGTCACACGGTACATA
>JAYVNW010000775.1:0-4739 GCA_043758225.1 Candidatus Kuenenia sp.
CTGGATGTACGCTTTACCGGAAGGCAGATGGCTCCACGGATCATGTGGGACCACAAGATGTAGAAAATTAAATCGAGGTTTGTTCGACTTTGCGAGTGTTTCCGTAAAATGCCGAATTTGCATTTCGTGCTCTGCATCCCATCCGTAGACGATCAAGCCTTTCGATGGGACCTGCAGACCGGACTCGTCCGGTACAAATCCGAACCAGATTCGCGGGATGCGAAGCTGCAGTAATCCAAAATCGTCCGGGAAAGTTGTGGCGAGATAGACTTGTGCCAAAATGGACGTCAGTTCTGACAGCTGCTCAGTATATGACAAATGCTTTTCGAGAACTCGAAGTTCCCGCGGACAAAGACGAGTGAGTGGCTCAAAGACAGTCATCTCGAATTGCCCCGAATCGTGTAGCAGCCGAAACAGGTTCTGTGGATGGTTGCTCTCAACGGGACTCACTTTGACAGCATCCGGAAACTGGCCTGTCAGTATCGCCGGCATGGCCTGCGTTGTTCGACAATGGACCGATGTTGCATTGCGGAAGAAACTGCTATGCCTTGCAAGCTTTGCGAATGCAGGATAGCGGACAGCATCGATGTCATGCTGCCCGTTCAACAGAGACATGGCACACAGTCCGTCGAATGCGACGAAAACAATAGGCACAGGGTTCTCAGCTTGAGCGCCGATTGATCTTTTTGGTGCCAGGCCAAAAATTTCTGCCTGCATTGCTGGCTTCAAAAAGAAGCTGACTGGGAACAATACGATCCCGATTGCGGCAATGTTGAGTAGTTGCTCAGGCCATTCAAAGCGTCGACACAGCCATGCTCCACCGATGGCCAGCGGCAGACTTATTGCTGCCAGCAGAAAGTCCGGCACGCCCATTCCTCGCAGATTGAAACCCCATTGGAGCCATCTCAGAGCAAGGTTGATTGTTAATGCAAATAACAGCGTTGCAGCAATTGCAAACACTGACAGTGCAACTTTCGGCATCTTTATCTGACGCAATATTGCGATCGCTGAAACAACAAAAACCGGCACGGCCAGCAGATAGATGAGCAGAGATGATATGACGGCAATTGCAGAATAGCCCTCGAGTCTTAAGAATTCGGGATTTGCTCCTAAACGATCAAGAATCGGTTGTGCGACAGCAAATGAATTCAGTGCCGCGATGTGCAGGAAGCAGATCCATAGAGACTTCATGACGCATACGCTTCCCATAAAATCTGTAGCAGAACAGAATCAGCCGACAATCAGTTTTTGGGTTGCAGCCAGAACAAGGAACGCGTGCCGTCCGCAAGAGGCAGTTCCTTGATGACAGTGAAGCAGCAATCGACATGGTGGCGAAACGCTTCAATGCTGTAGTCTGAAAACACATCTTCTCTGTTCGCCAGCAGTTGCTGAACCTGAGCGTCTTTGCGATCAACATACTCCAGAACAACTGTAGCATTCAACGAAGCCAGCCAGTCGATCACATCAGAAAGCAGTAAGTTGCTGCCAATGACCAGATGGTGGATCAGTGCAAGGCAAAACACCAGCTCTGGTTTCGACCTTTGTTCCAGCGATCGACGTTCCTGCAATCGCCAACCCAGCGATGGACTTGGATCTGCAAGATTGCAGACCAATGTTGTAATCGTTCGATCGCCTTCGGCATTCAGAGCTCGAAACAATCTGTCTACGGTCAGATGGTCGGAGTCAATCGCCAAAACAGCGTCAGCGTGTCTGGCGGCCAATCGTGAATAGCGACCTTGGTTACACCCGAGATCCCAAACCGTCTTCCATGTTTTCAGATTGCTGTCGCTCGATTGCTCAGGTCTGGATCGACAGACTTCTGAAATGAATTCTTCCTTGATCACGGCATCGCGTTGGACAGGCGTTGACGATCTGTCGTAGTCAGACCACGTTGATTTTTCAGCTTTCCAGGTCAGGCGTTCCACGATCCGCCGCAGACCCTGCACATTGCTGATGATCATCTCGCGGCTGAAGCCACTGGATTTCATGGAATCCGCCAAATCTGGCTTCGCTATGTTTTGCCCCTGTAACTTTGCATGCAGCCAGACATGTGAAAATGCTCCGCGACGAAACATATCACGCAGCGATAGCAGTGATGAAAAATCCCGAGGCAAGATACCTTCCAGTGATCCTCGCAACCACGGTTGAAAATCGACATTCTTCCAACTCTGCAACATCAGCGGATACAGGAACACCTGGCAAAACTGGCGGTAACCGTCCCAAATCTGTCCTGGCTGAAGTGGCACAATGGAACTTGTATCAATAAACGTCGGGCATGATCCTATGAACTGCACATTGTACGGCGTCGCATCTTTAAGAATTGCATCTTCATGCAGCGCCTCATTGAGCAAATCAAGTGTCAACAACGCCGCCGCGCGGAGCATGCTGAAGGACCATTCGAACGGCCAGGTGATCACCGGCACAGTTTCGTGTCTCAACACGGCTGCGGAATCAAATTCGGACTTTGGACCAGCAACCGTAGAAACGCGTTCGGTTCGCACGAGTGAACCGGATGTCATTGCCGACTGGACGAAGGCTTTTTGAGCGATGGCTGACCAGTCTTTGAATCCGTCAGTTCCAAGAGCCCGAAATACCTGCCCATCGCAATGAAAAATTCGTCCGGATCGATCCCGAAAGGATCCACACTCGAACGATGTAAAATTTGTCATTGTGGTCAGCTAGTTTTCAATCGGCGCAATTTCAGTCGGTTGCTTTACATCGGCGTAGCGAAATGATCGCCACATGTGCCGCACGAAAACATACAGACCTGCGCTGCCGCCAACGATCGCCTGAAGCAGCATGCTGCCGGTCCCCGGATCAAGATACGCGAGTGTGGAGAGGTAAGTGTTCATGAGTGTGAGCCCTGCGTTCACTGCTCGCGAAGTGCAGACAACAAAACGCGAACCATTGACAAGTTTTGCGGCAATTTTTGCAGAAACGAACCGCATTAAAGCCGCAACAATCGCTCTGTCTCCGCATCGCATTCGAGCGATCCGCAACAGAACTTGTCCTCTTAAACCTAGGTCACACCGCAGCGGCGTCGCACATTCTCGAGATATTTCCCGTGAGAATTTTGCGGACAAAATCTATACAGGCTTCTGTCAGAAGTAACCTCCGTAAGGGTATCGCGCAGACGAAATCCAAAAATTTGACACACGTTGATTTCGAAAATTCCAGGGCCGACCCGATGAACACATGTACGGCAAAACCCACAGAGACACAGACCCCGTCGTGTGCCTAACAGGATTTTACGATGGAGGCTATAGCGACATTACAACTCGACATGGTTTCAATAACGGTAAACTGCTTTTTAGTGAGCGAGCTTTGACAGTTCGCATTGACATGAAAAGTTGATTCATAGCGGAGCATGATTAGCATGCATTCGTCGCTGATATTTCCATCGCCGCTCGCCTTGATCGGTCGTGGAATGATTTTATGGCAACAGTATGACTGAACAAGCTCCTGATCACGGACTGCCATTCACCGAACTCCTGGCCGGGTATGATGAAACCCTGGCTGGCGGCGCGGACAGTCGTTCGACGGAATGCGTTCGTGCTGAGGCGTCGGTCGAAGATTCGATCCAGGACGACCAATTCCAGAAGCTGTGCGATTGTCTTGAACTGCTGGAATTTGATCGTGGCCAACAGCGTAGCATCACGAACGATACGCTGGATCTCAGGCGATCAGGGCTGACCCTTCTTGTTGATGTCATCGCCGGAACAAAATTGCATGCCGGTAGCTGCGTCGCTACTGGTCCGGGTGAAGGACGCGTGTTCTCAACTGCAGGTTTGGTGCTCCCGGCTCCTGTGGATTACGATCAACGATCGCCCATCACGATCGAAGCCTGGGTGAAGCCTGAACGGCCGGTTGGCACGATAGACATCGGCTCTGTACCTGCTTAACGGCACAGACACAGAGTTTCCGGACCGCAGCACTCATTTCGGACCGGCTGTTTTGCACGAGCTGTGAAGTGACAGCTCTCGGAGGGCTGATGCCCTGCCGCTCGCCAACCATCCCAATTGGAAACACATTAGGCGCAAGACCTATTTGCCTGTCAATGGCACTCCGTTTGCCAATACCGTGAACATCCTTCGCCGGGTATATCGATGGCGCCCCACTATTTCTTTTCGTCGTTTACCTGCCAGAACTCGCCCAAGGGTTTGTCGTTGATCGTCTTCAACCGCCTGATCGATAGGAGCAGCTCCGTGTCGCGTTCGGCTTGGAAGTCGAGGGAGATTAACTTCAGAGGCAGGGCTTTCAATGGGGATCGGTCGGTATATTGCATTTGCTCCATGGGGAGGTCCGAGACTCCAATACTGACGGCACAGTTCAGACTACTCAGTTGCATTCCCCGGAGTGGTGAGAGGTTGAAGACCCGAGTGTGCTGCATTATTCCATTTCAGAATAATTTCAGGAACAAGTCGTCCTTTTCGCCACTCAGCCTATCGAACATTCCACCGAAGAAGAGATCGAGTGCGTTGGAATCCCCCTTGAGTTCATCCTGTGCGCCATCGTCCAACACGTTCACACGGGCTTCCAGCAAACCGCCGGAGCGAGTGAGAGTGGACGCTCGGCTGGAGTAGGAAGCACCGGAGGCCCAAACATTGCGAATCGTTGCAAGACGAATCGCGTCGTCTTCGAATCCGCCCGGCAGGTAACCGCCAACCAGAATGCTTCCGTCGTTTCCACCGGAAAGGAAATCGCGGCCCCGACCGCCAATAAGGACATTGAAGCCTTTT
>JAYVNW010000776.1:0-4724 GCA_043758225.1 Candidatus Kuenenia sp.
CGGATTACAATGCAGCCACTTAAACTCGGAAATCTGAATTACCTCAGCTGCGGTAAACGTCGCGTAGATTTTTTGAGCGACGCTTGCGCCTCGGATTCGAATAAAAAGCATTCGGCGTGCCAATGAAAGGGCGAGCAACACTTCAGGCACGCGCCGCGCCGAACGCGATGCCGGAGAGATTACTGCATTCGACGCTGTGGGCCTTCAAAACAGTCTGTTTTCAATGTGGCACTCGGGCCACCGTTGATTTGCGGAAACTCCGTACGTTTCACGACCTTTACAAGTCAGCGTTTTGCCGCGATGCCCTTTTGCATCATGTGTGGTGCAACTGACACCAAAAGGCTGAGCGACGCGGAGAGTTTGCCAGCTCAACCACAATTCATGAACAGCCACAGCGACAGCTTAAAATGCCTCACTGGCTTGGGTTTTCAGGGCGTTTCGCAAATTATGGACGGAATTAAGTTGGACAGCGCCAGTTTGTACAAAATGGCTGTATTATCCTATGTTGTTTGTCAGGCACTGATTAGGTTTAAGCCACGACCGTGGCGGCCGCGCGGAGCCGTGGGCGCGAGCCCACGGTGCTATACTTCGCTGTATTTTTCTAAAAACCACCGATGTTGAAGTCATTCGAGAATTTTAATTTATGCGTACCCGAGATATGTCGCCTCGAAATCGCATCGCTCTGAAATTCGGCCTGTTCTTGAAGCGGGTATTATATCATGCAGCCTGATGACAAACTTTGTTATTGCTTTCATGTGACTCAGCGGAAGGTTCAAAACTTTCTACGGATTCATAGACCGCGTGTCCCAAGTGAAATCAGTGAATGCGGTGGTGCCGGGACGGGTTGCGGCTGGTGCGTGCCGTTTTTAAAGAAGATGTTTGACGCTTCCAAATCAGATCAGGTTGCTGCGATCGTGGAGTCCTCAGATCAGTACGCTCAGGATCGAGCGGCCTACGTTCGCAGCGGCAAAGGAAAACCACCGGCGTCGGCTGAACCGCTTCAGTAGATCTCTGTCCAATAGACATCCAAAGAAATACTGAACAATGAACGAGAGTGTTGCGGCAAGTCTGCTGGCCAACCTAAAACAGTACTGGGGCTATCCCGGCTTTCGCCCGATGCAGCGCGAAGCCATGTCGCTGGTAATGAGCGATCGCGATTCATTGGTCGTGTTGCCGACGGGTGGAGGCAAATCGCTGTGCTATCAGGTGCCAGCCATTACGCGCGACGGAATTGCGCTGGTTGTCTCACCACTCATTTCACTCATGAAAGATCAGGTGGATTCGCTGCACGCTGTGGGTGTCTCCGCCGCTTGCATTAACAGTATGCAGACGGCTCAGAACAAACGCGATGTCGCAGCGCAAATTCGAAATCGCGAATTGAAGTTGCTGTACATTGCCCCGGAAAGATTGGTTCAGTCGCAGACAATCGAATTTCTGCAGAAGGCCGGTGTTTCATTTATTGCGATTGATGAGGCCCACTGTATCAGTCAATGGGGACACGATTTTCGCCCCGAATATCGCCAGTTGCGATGCTTGAAAACAGCATTCCCAAACGCCTCTGTACATGGCTATACGGCGACTGCGACAGAGCAGGTTCGCGCGGACATTGCCGAACAGCTTGGGATCGCGGATGCTGAAATTCTGGTCGGTTCTTTTGATCGACCGAATCTGCAATATCGCGTTGAACGTCGTACTGATTCGATTGGTCAGATTCAACGTATTCTGCAACGACATAAGGGCGAATCCGGAATCGTTTACTGTATCAGTCGTAAGAATGTGGACAGCACCAGCGAATCACTCAAGCGATTGGGCTTTAAGACGTTGCCGTATCATGCGGGAATGTCCGATGAAGACCGCCGCAAAAACCAGGACGCATTTATCGACGAAGATATCAGCATCATTGTTGCAACGGTTGCCTTCGGCATGGGTATCGACAAAAGCAATGTGCGTTTTGTGATCCACGCAGAGATGCCACGATCGCTGGAAAACTACCAGCAGGAAAGTGGTCGCGCGGGACGCGATGGTTTGGAGGCGGAGTGTTGTCTGCTGTACGCAGCGAACGATGCGGACACATGGGAATACCTGATGAAGGACACGGAAGATCCCGATGTCCTTCGCGCCGGTCAGCGCGCAGTGGCTGCGATGAAGCAGTATTGCGTAAGTACTCGATGTCGGCATCGTCAGTTGGTTGAGCATTTTGGTCAGCAACTTGAAGCCGATAACTGCGGAGCGTGCGATTTCTGTCTGAACGAAATGCAGCCGGTGGAGGAACCGCTGATTCTGGGTCAGAAGATTTTGTCGTGCATCGTGCGTCAGGGGGAACGCTTTGGAGCCGCGTACACCGCGCAGGTATTGCGTGGGTCGAAGGCAAAACGCATCCTGGAAAACCGTCATGACAAGCTGAGTACCTGGGGTTTGCTGAAGGATGAGCCAGAGCCGCAATTGCGAAACTGGATTGACCAGTTGCTGTCTCAGGGATTTCTGCGTCAGGTGGGTGAATACAACTGCCTGGAAGTGACGCCAGCCGGGCGTCAACTTCTGAAAGGCCTGGCGACACCGACATTGCTTCGTCTGCAGGTCGCTGAATCGGCTCAACCGCTGGACGATCAATGGGAAGGTGTCGATCGCGAACTTTTCGAAGAACTGCGGGGTATGAGAAATCGGCTGGCAATTCAGAAGCAAGTGCCACCATACATTGTTTTCAGCGATGCCACACTCCGCGACTTGGCGCGGCAGCGTCCTTCGAACATCGCAGGGCTGGCGCGCGTTCATGGTATTGGCGCTCAGAAGCAGAAAGAATTCGGAGCCGTTGTGCTGCATACGATTAAGGAATGGTGCCAATCCCGCAACCTTCCGATGAATGTTGAAGTCACCGGTGCAGCAGTTGTGCGAGTCAGCAGCGGCCGATCGTCGCGTCCCAGTGAGAGTACTCTGGGAGAGTATTTTAATTTATTCGAACAGGGATTGTCGATTGAAGACGTCGCCAATCAACTGGATCGTTCGGTCGATACGGTCAGTAAGTATCTCGGCGAATATGTGAAGACGCATCGCATTGTGGAGATAGATCCATGGATTCCACCAGACGTGCAACAAAAAGTGCGGAATGCCTTCGGTCAGGTTGGTTGTGAACGTTTGAAGCCGGTCTTTGAGCATTTGGAGAGTACTATCGACTACGCCCAAATTCGAATTGTGGCGATCGTATGGCAAATTGAGCAGGAAGATGCTGGTGAGTGATCAGCCCGATTCGCTTTGCATTCCATCGTGGCCGATCATCGACGACGCGACTCGCGAAGCGTTTGCTCGAATGATGGTTGACGGTTCCTGGGGGCGCTATCACGGGCCGCACTGCGATGCGTTAATTGCTGCATTGTGCAAATATCATCGCATTGAACATGCTATTCTGTGCAGTAGTGGCACGTGTGCGATCGAGCTGGCATTGCGAGCAATACCCATTTCGGCTGGCGATGAAGTCATTCTCGCCGCCTATGACTTTAAAGCAAATTTCGTCAACGTGCTCACGACCGGATGTATTCCGGTGCTGATCGACACGATCGCCGATTATCCGATACCAAACGTCGGTCAAATCGAGGCCGCGATTACAGATCGCACGCGAGCGATTATCGTTTCACATCTACATGGTAGTCTTGTTCCGATGCGTAGAGTCTGTCGCGTCGCTGCGGCACGAGGAGTCGCTGTTATCGAAGATGCATGTCAGGCTCCCGGCGCGGTGATTGATGGCCAGCGCGCCGGTACGTTTGGCGATGTTGGCGTGCTGAGTTTCGGCGGTAGCAAATTATTGACATCCGGACGTGGTGGCGCGGTAATAACTTCGAACGCGCAGATGGCTCAGAGAATTCGTTTGTATACTCAGCGTGGAAATGACGCTTATCCTCTTTCGGAAATGCAGGCGGCCGTATTACTGCCACAACTTCTGCAGCTGGATGTTCAAAACGAACAACGCCATCGGCGATTGTTGGATCTATTGGCAGCAATGGGGATTTCACCACAGGTTGATGTGCACGCTGTGAGACCCGTCAGCAGCGACATCCAGGCCGCCATGAATTTGTGGGATGGCGTGGAGGCTGGTGAAAATCAGCCAGCGTATTACAAGGCTGCGTTTCTGTTGCATAAACGTTTCAGCGAAAGCAGACGCGAACAGTTTTGTGATTCAGCGCGTCTTGCGGGAGTTCCCATCGATCCGGGCTTTAGCGGACTGCACAAGATCCATGGCAGACAGCGATTTCGTACTGTCGGCGATTTGGCAAATGCAACAGAATTGCACCAGCGACTGGTCACACTTCATCACACGGCATTGCTGAGTTCTCTAGAAACAATTCAGCAGATCGGTGAAATCCTGCGGAAAGGAATTTGTAGTGACTATACTAAGCGCGGAGTTTAATAACTCAAATTCCTGAGCGCGATGGCGTACCGATCCTGTTGACGTGCTGCTCAGGTGTGTTTATGTCAGGACGGGACTGGCGTCCCGCCCTACCGCTGGCTCTGAACCGAAGAAAGACTAACGATGAGTGAGCTTGCTGTGTTGTGGTTACCGATTCTACTTTCCGCCGTTGCCGTATTCTTCGCCAGTTTTCTTGCATGGGTCGTCATCGGTCATCACACACCGGATTGGCGGGAGATACCTGACGAGGGTAATGTCGTCGACTTTATTCGCGCTCAGGGATTGCGGCCGGGACAATACGTGTTTCCGATGGCACGCAGCAAAG
>JAYVNW010000777.1:0-6869 GCA_043758225.1 Candidatus Kuenenia sp.
GTATTGCAGTTATGGAAACGGATCGAAAACCGATCCAGGCACTGCAGCTGAGTGACAGACAAAATAATACTGCCGCAGCAGCAAATTGCGTTCGCGTGCTTGGAATTGGAGGGCCATCGCTCGAATCTCCGGGGCTTTCTCCACTCCGCTCAGTCCAGCCTCGTCCACCCGGCGGCTTTGAGCCTGAAAATTTAATCACCAGCGCCACGACAGGCAGAGATAACAGCACCAGAACCGGCAGTGACCAATCGGCATCCATGTTGAAGAACCAACCAAAGACACCGGCTGGTGAATTTGCGGCAGCCAGCAATCGTGGAACTTCATGCCACAACGCGACCACAGATGTTGCAAGCCATGCGAGCCACACGAATGCTGTGCGCAAACGGAAACTGTTCCACATCACTCGACATCCAGGCAATGGGTCAAGCCTTCGAACTGCTGAACCAGATTCAAACGTTCAACAATGTTCGGTCGCAAAGCGAACACTTGAACGCAGTAGCGTCCGACGCGATTGAAACGTCGCCAGCCAAAACGAGGCGGAATCAGCAATGTATTTGCGTCATCCAGCATAGTTGAAGCCTGAAATGCAAAAGTAAAATGTTGACATATTGCGGTATCACCGTCTTCGTCGTCAACACGACTCAAAAGCCGACTGGCACAAGTGTAGTGCCTGCGAAGGCATCTCGCGAATATCAGCCTGACAAAACAGCCGGCCTGACAACTTTTCCAGATGGCCTTGCGGAACCAGCCCACTGCGGAAACAATTCAGTTGTCAGGCGATTCCGGCCACGAAACGCCTGACTTTTCAATTCTGGTCGCTTGAGGTTCATGATGCCGCGCAGCTTTGTTCTCAGCCTTACGCTCATCTGCAGTCTGTCGTTGGAATGTATCTCAACGGCCGACGAAAACTTGCCGTCCGCCAAACAACCCGCTGCAGCCGCTGCAGATGTTTCCATTCCGACACCGGAGCTATCGCTCACCACCGAACAGGTTCACGAGGCCATTGATCGATTGGCCGCACCTCAGTACAGCGTACGACAAAAGTCTTTGGATGTCCTGAAATCCGTGAGCGCAGACCAAATGGTGTTTCTGCATGAAGCGACTGAAAAACATTCTGACAACGAAGTCGCCAAGCGATGTATCGAGCTGATGATAAGAATCTACACGACCGGCGATCGAGATTCAGGCGTAGTGCGTCAGGCATCTGAAGCGATTGAGGCGGCTGCAAATTCAGAACGTTGGTTCATTGCTGAAACAGCTCAGGATGCGTTGGAACGTCACTGGAAGCGTCGCGTAGAAATTGCCATGTTGCAGCTTCAATTGCTCGGGGCAAATATGAGTCCTCGAGATCCTGCCAGGCTTTGGGAACGCAGCTCCGCCAGTTATCAGTCGAGTCCGACCAGTACCGAGCATCTCAAAGTGTTTGTCGATGAATTCTGGAAGGCTGACGAAGATGCCATTTCGTTGTTGAAACGGCTGACACCTCTTTTGAATCACAGCTTTATGCCCGGTCGCAGCCGACTTTCATTTGTGTTGATCGAAGGTCACAGGCAGACACCGGAAGAAATTGCTCAGATCAAAGGAATGTTTGGCGATACGAATGTGATGTCGCGTGGTCAGGTTTATCTTGGCATCGTGCATCAGAGTTCCAATACTGATGACACCGGAATTCAGATTGACCAGATTGGGCCTGACTCCTCTGCCGCCAAAGCGGGACTTGAAGTTGGTGACAAACTGGAGAAATTCGAAGACAAGACATTGAAAGAGTTCGATGAGCTGATCGAACTGCTGAAAGCTCACAAAGTCAACGACGAAGTCACGTTCAGGGTCTATCGCGAAGATTACGCGACCCCAGGCAGGCATTTTGATGTGAAGGTCAAACTGTACGGATGGTACGAACGACAATGAAGCCTGTTATTGCATCTCGTGGTCGAAGTAAAATTATCCGGCTGTCACGAATTGTGTCCGGAGGTCAGACAGGGGTCGATCGTGCCGCGCTGGATGCCGCGATCGCTGCCGGTATCGAAACCGGTGGTTGGTGTCCGCGTGATCGCCGATCAGAAGACGGAAGCATTCCGCTGCGATATTCGCTGCGTGAAACGGCGTCGAAGTCTTACGCCGTTCGGACGGAATGGAACGTGCGAGATTCTGATGCCACTCTGATTCTGGTCCTTGATCGCATCTCCAGCGGGACGCAACTGACAATCGATTCCGCAAAGTCTCAAACCCGGCCACTGCGAATTGAATATCTGTGTCCTCCACCTTCAAAAACATTGATAAGTGACGAAGTGTCACTTGAACAGCGGGTCGCTGACGTCATCGAATGGATTGTTCGCGAACAAATCAAGACGCTCAACATCGCAGGCCCGCGTGGAAGTTCACACAAGGACGTTTATCAGAAGTCTCTGCAATTTCTAACAATGCTGTTTGAGACAGTTGCATCCAAATCAGGCCACCGCAAGTCGATGCGTGTAAAATGTGCTGTCGATAGGGAATCGCGAGGGAATCATCTGGAATAAAATCATTCCAGTACAGCCTGTAGATCCCATTTGTTTCACGCGGTATACTTGCGATCGTTTCGCGAGAACACCTGAACTGCATGGAAAATTTTATGTCCGACTCATCACAGACAATTCGCAAGTCACCGACGAAGCTGACGTACGACGAGTATGTTTTGTTTCCAGACGATGGCAACCGGCATGAGATCATTGATGGACGACACTACATGAACGCAGCGCCAAATCCCCGTCATCAAGCTGTATCAAGACATATTCAGTTTCAGCTTTACGAGCAGATTGAACTCACCAAACTGGGAGAGGTCATCAATGCGCCGATTGATCTGCAGTTAAGTGCTTTCGACGTCGTGCAACCGGATATTGTAGTGGTGCTCGTTTCCAATCGCATCATTACGACAACAAAAATCAAAGGCGTTCCTGATTTGGTCATCGAAATCCTTTCTCCGTCGAATCGCAAGCATGATCTGGAATTGAAGAAACAACTCTATGAACAGTTCGCAGTTCCGGAATACTGGATCGTCGATCCGGAAAACCAAACCGTGTCACAGTATCAACCAGGTACTGACGGTACGTTCGCAGCCCCGAATATTTTGACCGAATCGATCACTTTCAACGGCATTCCAAGCGGTGCCAAAGTAGATCTGAAGCGAGTCTGGTAGATTTTGCCGGGTGTGTGAAGCGCAGCGACACACAGTGCCGCAGGATTTCAAATTCCAAATTGAAAACCAACCGGTCTTTCAGCCACATTCCGGATACATCGCCTTGCTCACACACCCATGGCTGGCCTGCGCCACCGTAGCAGACCAGTCGGCCAGATAACCTCGACGTGGATCCAGTGGCGGACGTGGTTTCAACTTTCCTCGACGAGCCGCCAAATCAGCATCGCTGACGTTGACGCTGATCGTACCTTTGAGCAAGTCGAAGGCGATCATGTCCCCGTCTTCGACACATCCGATCGGACCACCGACAATCGCTTCCGGAGAACAGTGAACCCCTATCGCTCCATGCGAAACGCCGGACACGCGGGCGTCAGAAATGAAAGCGATCCTGCCGTCGAGTTCCGGCACAGCCAAGGCAGCTGTGGCGATCAGAACTTCCGGCATGCCGCAGGCCACTGGTCCCATGTTGCGAAGCACAATGACGCTGCCTGGAGTGATCTTCCGCTGCTCAACAGCGCGAACGATATCACGGGGATCATCGAAGCAAACGGCCTTCCCTGAGAACTCGGGATTTTTCATGCTTGACACTTTGAACACGATGCCTTCCGGTGCCAGGTTCCCGAAGCAGATCTGCATGTCAGCGAACGGCTTGTAGCAGTTTTCCTTCGTGACAATCAGATCCTGACCGGCTGGCGGCTTTGGAACATCTTTTAGATTTTCAGCCAGGGTTTTGCCTGTGACGGTCATGCACGAACCATCCAGCAATCCGCTGTCGAGCAGATGCTTCAGCAGAATCGGCGTGCCTCCGATCTTGTGAAGATCAACCATCGTGCGCTGCCCGCGCGGAGCGAAGCTGCAAAGGACTGGCGTCTCACGGAAGATCGTTTGCAGATCACGCAGCGAGAAATCGACTCCCGCTTCCCGAGCCAGTGCCAGGATGTGCAACACGCCGTTTGTTGAACCGCCGGCCGTAGCGACTGTGACGGCACAGTTTTTGAAAGCAGTTTTCGTCAGGATGTCACGAGGTCGCAGTTTCAGTTGAAGCAGATTCGCGACGGCCAGACCAACCTGGCGACATTCGGCTTTCTTTTTCGGATCGACGGCCGGAATAGAACTGCTTGCCGGAAGCATCAACCCGATGCCTTCCATCGCCAGACCCCAGGTATTAAACGATGCCGCAATCCCGCATCCGCCCGGACCGGGACATGCATGACGAATGATCTCTTCGGATTCTTCGTGCGTCATCGCGCCGACAGAAGCTTTCGCCTGCGAATCATAAACGTCCAGGATCGTGATGTCCTTTCCGTTGTGGCATCCGGGAAGAATGCTGCCGCCACTCACAATCAGGCCCGGATAATTCGTCCGAGCAAGAGCCATGGCGAACCCGGGGCCGTTCTTGTCGCAGTGGTGCAAGCCGATCATCGCGTCATAGCAGTGCGACGTGATCACACATTCTGCACTGTTTGCAATAAGGTTCCGCGATGGCAAACTGGCGTTACCGCCTTCGTGCCCTTGAGTAATATTGTCGCTGACACCGGGTGTTCCAAATGGAAACCCAAGCATGCCGGCTTCACGACATCCGGCCGCGATCTCCTGAGCAAGTGAATACGCATGGATATTGCACGTATTGCCGTCCAGCAACGGCACGCCAATTCCAACTTGCGGTTTATTGAAGTCGGCCTCGGTCATACCCACTGCGTAATAGAACGCCGTGATACCTTTTTGCCAGCCGTGTGTAAGTCTGTTGCTGTTCCAGTTGAGCATCGAAATGAGTTTTCAGTGGTTAGTTTTTAAGAGTAGGTCCTCCTTGCCGAGGAGGACATTGCAGGTTGCCGCAAACCTGCACACATGCATAGTTCGATTTGTGGGTAAAGTAGTGACGTTGAGCGAAAGCTCGTCCCAAAGCAGTTCGCCTTTTAGCGAATGTCCAGCGCGGCAGTCTGGACTTACTTTATCTTTCGAATCCGCAAATTCCGATAATGCGCTTCGCCGGGGCCGCCGCCGTGGATTTGCACAGCGATGAGGCCAGACTGTTCAATGGCAGGATCGTCTTCGGTGTAGTCAACGGTCTGAAAGTCATTAATCCAGAGCTGAATATGTGGGCCTTCACAGAGGATACGATAGTTGTTCCATTCACCGAGCTTCAGTACTTTCGCCAGCTTCTCCTTATCCGGCGCCAAAAGAATCCTGTTGCGGCGAGATTCATCATACAACGCGCCCCAATAGTTCTGGCCGAGATCCGCCTGGTAACCAACCATCTCATGATGATCCTCGATTCGCTTGCTACGCAGTTGTACGCCAGCGTTGGTGTCTGCACCGAGGAGTTTGAACTCCAGTCGCAGCTCGAAATCACTGTATTCTTCTTTTGTTGAAAGGAAGTAATTGTGTGGAATCTTTTCCTTGAGCTGCCCCCCGATGATGGTGCCTTCTTTAACGCGAAATACCTTTGAATCTCCATCCCAGCCTTCCAGCGTCTTACTATCAAACAAGACCTGAAAACCTTCTTCTTCTTCACCTGCGGCAACGGATTCTGAATGGGCGACGAGAATCAGCGGCAGAAGAATCAATAATGCACGGCCAGGAAATCGCATGATTCGAACTTTCGGAAAGAGCTTCATCAGACAGCAATGAGTAGTTGTCGAAGTCTACCGAAGGAACTGAAGAAACGAAACCATGGCAGAAGCTACAATCATTTACGCCGGTCAACGCGGAGTTCGCGCGGTACGCAGTGGCAGCCGATCATGGCGCGTGCGTTGCCACGATCATGAAGCGCGATGTCAACGCGGAGCAACTTTGGAGTCGTGGACAGACTGGCAACGTTGGGAACTTGAACGACCGTCACGGCATTTGTGCAGGTTCTGATACCGTGCATACGGCGCAAAGCACCCAGTCTGGCTTGATAGCCACACTTCGTTACATAAATCCATAGAGCCAAGGCGTTGACTGTGCCAACCCGCTCGTTCTCTACCATCGATCAGACTTAATTTTTGCTGCAGCGACGAAAAAACTCGCGAAGGCACTTGCCTTGAGTGCTATGCGAATGCTGGTTCGGCAAGATTGCAATCGGAATAGTCGGTCGGATCACTCCAGGAATCGCCGTTGTCCGAATCTTCCACGTGTAGCTGAGCTACATTGCCTTCAACCGCGACAAGTGTCACGATCTTACTTCCAACTCGAATCGACTCTCCAACACTAAGGTCAATTTGGTGGAGCTGCATGATAGAAGGGCTGCCTTTGTAGAAAACAAAATCACATCCGCTCGGCGTTTTTGATCACCGAATGTGTGATGAGAATTGTCAAATCGACCAATGCTATGAAGTATCAGCAGAACGCTGACAGGACTCTTCAATTGTTAGACATTCGCAGAGGTCTCTCAAAGAGAAGTTGGCTTTATACCGACGAGTTCACGATTCATCAATCTCGATTCGAAACTGATTTTGATGTTCGTGTCAGCTTTTTTTTTGCGACAGATTTTTTGTGTTTAGGCCTTTTCTTTCTAAAAAAAACAGTTCTGAAACTTGTTTGAGAAACAACAGGAAGAATGTCCGTAAATTTTTACTCAAGATCCCTTGAGAGCCGTTGCAATTTTGCAATCAGTTCCTGGCGAGCACGAAATATTCGGCTGCGCACAGTGCCGAGAGGTATATCCAGAATCTTTGCAATCTCTTCGTACGACATTCCATCGATTTCTTTC
>JAYVNW010000778.1:0-5430 GCA_043758225.1 Candidatus Kuenenia sp.
GACACTTTGACGGGTGCATTCCAGCGATACGAGACGTCCAAAGCCCAAGTAGAAACGCTGCGAGATGAAATTCTGCCGGATGCAAAGGAGAGTCTGGAAATCAGCATCGACGGATACAAGAGCGGGGAGATCAGTGTGTTGCAAGTCGTTGGGGCGCGGCAGACGTATTTTCAGAACAGCTTGTCGTACATTCAATCCTGGACTGAACTCCGCAAAGTCGTCTCGGAAATCGATGGACTGCTGCTGACCGGCGCGTTGAATCCCGCTGAACTTGGAACGGCTCTGCAGGGAACTGGCCTGCGACAACAAGGGCTGCTCAACCAGCTTCAGGACAGTTCGACTCAGCAGGTCCTGCCGGCGGCGGTACAAACTGGAGCGGGAGGGTGACCGTCACGGCTGAAGGTCGTACTAGCTCAACGGTCACTGTAACGCGGATCGATCCGTTGGGACGTCATCCCGCCGTTCGCGTGAGAAAACGGTAACTGAGACCGGCAAGTAGCGCCCAAATCAGCACGACAATCACGCCGGCGACCCAAACGATCGGCTTGCGCTGTTCGAGCATCGCATGCGCCCGGCTTCGGAACTCGTCCATGAGGTCAACCGGGATCATTCGGCACACCAGAAGAACGCCCAGCGGAACAATCAGGAAATCGTCCAACTGCCCGATCACCGGGATAAAGTCCGGGATCAAGTCGATGGGACTGAACGCATAGCCCACAACTAAGGCTGCCGTCACCTTGGCGTACCAAGGCGTCCGTCTGTCTCCGCAGGCAAAGTACAAGGCAAAAGCATCTCGCTTAAGTTCTCTGGCACGGCGTTTCCAAGATTCGACAATGCGCATTAGATTCATAATCGGTTGGAATGAAGAACGAATCGATCGGCAAGAAGCAACTCTGACAGGATTTTGCCTTGACGCCAGCATAGTGAAACTTCTTTGCCGAAGTCAGCTGGGCGGGGAGTTCGTCGCGATTTTTAGCTCATATCTTGAGAAAACAAATTGCGATATTCGCCTTTTCGAATTCTTGGATTACTCAATTCTTGTCGCCATGATGATCCGTTTGCGGGTTGCCTAAATCGGACGGACTCGTATGACCGAAGCGAAAGTAGACGGATGGCAAGACAAAGAGCGTCAGCAGCGTCGATGAGAACAAGCCCCCCATAATCACCACGGCCATTGGGTGCTCAATCTCGTGACCGGGGAGGTTCCCCGCCACGACCAGCGGGACGATGGCTAGTCCCGCCGTACCTGCCGTCATGAGAATCGGAGCCAGTCGTTCTACGGAGCCCGCGACGATCATCTGCAGCCCAAACGTGTCGCCGTTTTGCAGCCGGTGCTGATAGTTGCTGATCAGCAGGATGCCATTGCGGACTGCGATGCCAAATACTGTGACAAACCCCACAATCGAACCGAGCGAAATATCGCCGCCGCTGAGCAGCACCGAGGCCACGCCACCGATACAGGCCAGCGGCACGCTGAGCATCATTAACAGGCTCAGTTTCAGATTCCGGAAATCGAGGTAGAGCAGAAGTAGAATCCCCAGGAGCGAGGCTGCTCCCAGCCAGAGCATGCGATGTTGGGCCTCCGCCTTAGCGGCGAACTCTCCCGCATACTCAAAGTGATAGCCGGACGGCAACGGTACTCCGGATTGCAGGCGTGCGCGGATGTCCGACATCACGGTTTCCACATCGCGTCCCTCGGCATTGCAAGTCACAAGGAGTCTCCGGCGCCCTTGCTCGCGGTTTATCATGTTCGGGGCCGACACGACGTCCACGTCGGCCAGCGCACCCAATGGGATGGGATGCCCCTGCGGTCCATCCAACAGCACGTCACTTAACCCGCGAGGATCATCGCGGAGTTCGGATGCGGAGCGGACGACGACGTCAAACACAGAGTCTGTTTCGAAGATTTGCCCTACCTGAGTTCCACGCAACAGCGTCTGAATGGCCTGATTCGTCGCTCCCACGGACAGCCCATATTCTGCGGTAGCACGGGGCTTCAATAACACGTCCACCTGCGGCACATTGACTAACTGCTCGACTCGCAAGTCTTTCACGCCCGGCACTGCACCCATGACCTTTGCCGCTTCGCCAGCATGTTTCCGCAACACTTGTAGGTCGGGCCCAACGATCCTGACGAGCAAGTCTGCCGTGCTGCCGGTCAAGACTTCGTCAATACGCTCACGCAGAAACTGCTTCGCCTGAAACGCATAGCCGGGTGTTCGTTCCAACGTCTCACGGATCTCTTTGAGGACGTGGTCATAATCCGCATCGTCCGAAAGGCTGATCCACACTTCGCTGATGTTCGGTCCCCAGGTATCTTCAGAGAGATCGGCCCGCCCAATCTGTTGAGCAACAGTTTTGACGCCGGGGATCAGGAGCAAATCCTTCGCCAACCGTTGGCCCACTCGCTCGGATTCGGCTAGCGAACTATCCGGCTTCCCCGCCATAAACACTACAAAATTGGATTCGCGAAAATCGGGGAGAAATTCCCCTCCGAGAAAGGGAACGACTGCCCCCGTCGCCGCCAGCATCAAAACAGCGGCCGCCATCACGCGGACCGGTCGGCGGAGAAATGACGGCAACAGTCGTCGATACGCAGCATTGCACCATCGCACCAACCAAGGTTCCGCGTGAACGGTTTGCGATTGAGAACCGAGCATCAATAAGCAAAGGGCCGGAGTGAGGGTTAAAGCCACCACGAGAGAGACGAGAATGGCGATCACATACGCCAACCCGAGCGGGCCGAACAGCTTGCCAGCTAACCCATCGAGGAAGAACACCGGCATGAACACCAGCATCACGATAAAACTGGCATAGACCACCGCGCTCCGCACTTCGAGCGAACCCTCCAGCACGATATCCAGCAACGGTCGCGGCTGTGGTCTCAGCCGGTTCTCCTGCAATCGACGCAGGACGTTCTCGACATCAACGATGGCGTCATCGACGACTTCGCCCAAAGCGATTGCCAAGCCGCCCAACGTCATGGCATTGAGCGACGCCCCGCAGCCCAACAGGACGAGGATCGCTCCCATTAATGATAGGGGAATGGCCGTCAAACTGATCAACAGCACGCGAAGATTCATGAGGAATAGAATCAACACGACTGTTACGAGCACGCAGCCGATCAAAAGGGAGTGGTTGAGATTCCCGATAGCGCGTTCGATGAACGCCGCCTGTCGAAACAAAAGCGGATGCAGCCTCGCATCTGCTGGGATGGCTGCCCGAAGTTCGTCCAGAGCGGACTGGACCAACGCGGTCACGGTGAGAGTATTGAAGTCTGGTTGCTTGTGAACGACAAGCAGTACGCCCTGGAGCCCATTGATTGTAGCACTCCCGACTCGATCTGCTGCCGCAATGCGAACATCCGCGACATGTCCCAGCGGCAGGCTGATACCGTCACGGAATGCGACGGGAACCGCCGCGAGATCCTCCGGCTGTTCGATGCGAGTCCGCTGGCGGATCGACAGCCTTTGGTTTGTGGTCTCAACAAATCCGGCCCCGCCGAATCCGGTCGCCTGCCGCCCCGCTGCCACCACCTCGTCGAGCGTGACGCCGTATTCCTGCAAGTGAAGAGGTGAGACCTGAATTTGATACTGCTTTACCTCACCACCAAAGACTTCCACGTGTGCCACACCCGGAATCGCCTGCAACCTGCGTCGCAACGTCCAGTCAGCCAGCGTGCGCAGCGACTGGGGAGTTGTCTTGCCCTCGGCAGTTAAGCCGATCATGACTAGCCGACTTGTGGACGCCGTGAACGGCATCAATCGCGGAGACTCGGCGGTGTCGGGCAGAAGCGATCGCACCTCGGTGAGCCGCTCGCTGACCAGTTGCCGAGCCGTCAGAACATTCGTTCCTTCCTCAAAGATCGCCGTCACGACGCACAGGCCGGGAACAGAGGACGAGCGCAGAGTCTTCAGCCGACTGACGCCCCCGAGCGCGGCTTCGACTGGCACCGCGATCAATTGCTCGACTTCTTCCGTTGAAAAGCCCGGTGCTTCCGTTTGAACGACGATCTGCGGAGGGGCGAATTCAGGAAAGACATCCCAAGTGGCCGTTCGCAGACGCACCCCACCGGCGACCAGGACGGCCAGCGATAAGCCGACAATGACGAACGGAAACCGCAGTGAAAAGAGAATCAAAGAGCGAATCATGGTTAATCATTATCCTCCACGGACAGATCCGCTTTGGATTCCTCGGCAGACAGTTGTTCAGCTCCAACGGAAACGACCATGTCGTCGGCGTCAATCCCACGCGTGACCGCAACCTGGTCATTGTGACGAACCCCAAGTTCGATTCGTCTTCGTTGAAACAGGGGGCGATCCGCTTCCGAGGCGTAACAGTATGCTTGACCGAATCCATCGTAGAGCACCGCCGAGCGGGGGATCTTCAACGCATTCTCTTCATCGCCCGTCAACAATTCCACTGCCGTTGATTGCCCCACCCGCAGCTTCCAGTCCGCGTTCGCCACTGAGTAATACAAATCGATTGTGCGTGTTCCGGGCTTCATTTCTGTCCGCACGGCGATCGCCGGCGCGGTGGTGACGATGCCATTCACTTGCTCACGGATTTCAGCGGGAAGGGATTGCTCGATCCGCTGAGCATCCGCCGCGAAGACCGGGACACGCAACCAGAGGGTGGACCAGTCCGACACGGTCCACAGCGGGTCGCCAGCTTGAACGAACTGTCCCGCAGTGACGTGCATCAGGAGAATGCGCCCTGCTTTCGGGACATCGATGCTGACCGGCTTGACGAGGACTCCATTTTCATACGGTTCCTGAATCAGAAACGGAATTTTGTCCTTGGCTTCCTGGTATGCGGCTTTAGAACGTTCATAAGCCTCTTTCAACTGATCAATGCGAACGCCGGTGACGGCATCGCGGGCCGTCGATGCCAGCTTGAGCTGGGCCTCGGTCAACTCCATCGTGACCAACGACTGCTGCATTTGGATGTCGTTGTCTTCCTTTGCCATTACCAATTGCGAAATCTCTTGTGGTGAGAGAAACACATTCACTTGAGCAAGAACCAGGCTGGCGGAAACCTCTTGCCCTAACGTCGGCCAATTCTGATTCGCCTTGGCCATCACAAAACCGGCCACCGGCGCACGAATGATGGTCTCCGTCGCCGGAGGAGCGACGAACCAGCCGACGCCGCGGATCGTGTTGCGGATCGTCTCCGATCGGACGGAAGCGAGTTCAATGCCGAGTCGCTCCCGTTGTGACTGGTCGAGTCGCACGAATCCCAGAGGCCTCGATGTTGCGTCCGCGGGGGCTGCGGTCGACGGTTCTGGCTCTCGGCAACCCATGGCCCCCAGAGCCACGACCGCCAGCCAATAAATACTCAATTGAATTCTACTGTTTGGCATGTTCGTTTACGCTTTCTGCAGGAAGCCGTAATGGAGTGGAAAGTTCCTGCGGGAAGGGGAAAGCCGTG
>JAYVNW010000779.1:0-12210 GCA_043758225.1 Candidatus Kuenenia sp.
GAACAGCTCAGCGGTGGGACTCGCGAACAGCTGTTCCTTGCCATTCGTTTTTCGTTGGTTCGCGAGTTCGCAAAACGTGGTGTGGAACTCCCATTGGTGATGGATGACTTGTTCGTCAACTTCGACCAGGAACGTACGGAAGCCGCTGCCGATTGTCTGCTGGAAGTCGCCCGCGAAGGTCAGCAGGTTCTGTTCTTCACTTGCCATGAACATATCGCTCAGATGTTCCAGCAGAAAAAGATCGAACCGCTCTGGTTACCAGGCCATAAGGTGGCATACGACATCATGAAGCCAGAACACGCATCGATCGACACAAGTACCGACCAACAAATCGAAGGTGCCGGTGTGGTCTCGAATTCCGATGAACTGCTCGACGACACCTGGGACCAACCGACAAGCAGCGATTCCGTCGCCGGATGATCAAAGTGGTCCAGGCGAAGGAATCGTCGTGGAAGCCGAATGGGCGATCCGCGTTCTTTGTGTACAACCAATGATCGTCGCCCGTTAGATATCGCAGCAGCAAGGGTGTGATATGAAAGGCGGACGAAAATGCGTCGAGTACCTCGGCCTGATTTGCCTTGAATGCGAACAAATCCAGCCGAGTACCTCGTGCCATTCGCCCCACGTTCCCAGCAAATCAGCAATCACAAAACCGATTCGCGGATCTCCGTCAAATTTGTTCCCCATCGCGACAATAAAAGCCTGCAAGACATTGCGCAGGCGAGGATCATTGTAGTCGGGATTATGGACTCACTCCGAAGGAAACGGTGCAGTGTTTTCATTCAACCATGTTGTGACCTTCAGCCCGTCCTTCATGAGGAACCTGGGTCCTTCCGTGCAACCGGTAACTCATTGCCAAACAAATCCATATCATTCCTTGTGCAAGAAAACGAACGACGAGTCACAGTCGTTTCAGTCAAAAAGAATGTACAATGTGCGTTCCGCCCGAAAAATGAATTCTGCTATTCCAAATGAGTAGCGAAACACTCCGAAATGAAACCCAGACATCATGACCTCAAATACAAATCGTCCACAGATTCGTGCCGGCATGGTTGGGATGGGGATGATTTTTGATGACACGTATCGGCCGTTCTTTGAGAACGTGAAATCAAAGGGACTTTTCGATCGATTGTTTGGCGATGTCGATGTGGCGCTCGTGGCGGTTGCTTCGAAGACAGGAATGCGAGCGGATCGGTATCAACAACGGGCGAAGTCGCTGGGGATTGAGTTCCAGAATTTTCGCGGTGACAACGCCGTTCAAAAATTACTAAACCAGAATCTGACGTTTGCCTGTGTGGCCACTCCCGACAATCGACATTTCGAAGCGAGCAAAGAGATTCTTGAAGCAGGCGTACATCTGCTGGTTGAAAAACCGTCGGTGTTATCGCTGGAGCAATTGGATGAACTCGTCGCGATTGCTACAGCACGCGGCGTGCTGGCTCGAGTGGTTTACCATAAATTGCTCGACCCGGACCATAAGAAGCTGCGAACGCTGGTGCATGACCAGGTGCTGAAGCATGTCAACAATGGTTACTGTTCGCTGCTGGAGCCGAGTCAGATTTCTGGCGCGCAGTTTTCTGAATGGATCACGGGACGCAATCCGGGCACATATGTCGCGGTTCATTATCTCAAGCTGATTGATTTCACCTTCGGTGGCCGTTTGAAGACCGTAACTTGCACTGGTCAACGCGGGATTGTGGGGCCAGCCGATGGAACAACGTGGGACAGCGTGCAACTGCGTTTGATCTATGAATATGACTCCGGTCGGGAAGCAGCGTTTGACATTCACACATCGTGGGTGACGCCGGACAACTTTCCGGGCTATGTTGAGCAGGAAGTTCAATTCCGATTCGACAACGGCATCTGGAACGGCCATTCCCGTAAACGTGGAGTGGAAGTGACGGTTGCAGAACTCACTCCGCTGCGTATGAAGAACACAATCAACAATCATTACAACGCGACGTTTGTTGAGCCGTGGGGCGAGAGGTCTCAACGTGGTTACGGCGTTGAAGTCATTGAACGCTTCGCAAGAGAAGTCACGTTTGTGGAACACGGCGGCCCGGCAGCCGATCGCAAGCAGCGGTTGGAATCCGTTCGCGATCTGCACTACGCTGACCTTGCCGCTGATCGACAGGTTGTGGCGGCCGTGCAGGCGATGGAGATGATTCTGGAACAACAGGCGGCCGGCAATCCGGATTGCGTCGCACGATATGATGGGAAGCAACTGCGGTTGTTTGAGAATACGCCTACAGTGACGATTCCTCCAGCCTAAGCATGTCGTCATACCGCTGGACAATTTCTTCTGATGCAACAAGTGGCAGGTTCTTCGACAGGACGATGACTTCCAGCGTATTGATCAAGCGGCGGAATTTGACCTCCCTCAGTTCACTCTGTTCCGATCTGTCGAAAACTGGTGAAGACCCGCGTACGTCTTTCCATGCGATGCTCCGGCGGCTGAATTTGACCAAATTGAACAGCAATTCAAACCCCGGCGAATCCTCAAAGTTTCGAGGTGATTGCCGCAATATGGCGAGCCGCTGAATAAAGTTTACCAACGATCCCATTCAGACGGGATATTCGTTTGCAGCAGTCTTTTGCTCCAGTGATCTCCAGAGGTACCATGAAGCAATCGTGCGGTACGGACGCCACATCTCCGCATGCTGTTCCAGCGCCACGCGAGAAAGCTTTTCTCCAGGCTCGTAGAGTGTATGTATGGCGTTCCTCAGCCCAAGGTCGTCGGGGGCGAAGACATCAATTCGGCCAAGTGAAAACATCAAAAACATCTGCGAGGTCCAGCGGCCAATGCCTTTCACCTGCACCAGTTCTTTAATGGCATCTTCGTCAGACGCTTTTGCAATTCGGCGGAAGTTGATTGTGCCGTCCAATGTACATGTCGTCAGGTGGCGCAGATAGGTTGATTTCTGTCGCGATACACCGACGGATTGCAACTGTTCGTCCGACAACGCGTCGATGCTCTTTGCCCGAAACCTGCCGCCAGGCAACAGAGCCTGCAATCGTCCACGAATCGTCCGTGCGGCGGCGACAGAGATTTGCTGTGAAAGGATGGAACGCACCAGAATCTCGTACCCGCCAGGATCAGAGGCGAGCGTAAAAGCCCCGACAGATTTGATCACACGTGCAAGGACGACATCGTTCTTGCTCAGCACTCGTATGCCATTTTTCACCACGGCCGGTTCGAACACGCTGAAGCCTTTTTTGAGAACGCAATTTCGGGAACTGACTTCACGATATGACACAAGGTTCACTCGCCAGTCGGTGATCGTGAGCCGAACGCGCTAGCGTCGAGCCGTGGGGCTCAAGTGTCTGGCAACAGTCCGGCCCGCAGCCAGCCTTGTTGGCTCACAGAGACAGAGCACTAGCCTCCAGAAAGTTCTTTCAACGCATCGATAACCTGTTGATCGTGGCCATCGACAGAGACCTTCTTCCAGACTTTGGCGACGACTCCGTTCGCGTCGATCAGAAACGTTGAACGCTGAATTCCCATGGAGACCTTGCCATACATATTCTTCTCGCGCCACGCGCCGTATTTTTCAGCGACTTCGTGATCCGTGTCGGCGAGCAATGGAAAGTTCAAGCTGTATTTGTCGGTGAACTTGTTGTGGCTGGTGACGTCGTCAGGGCTCACGCCCAGCACAACCGCACCAAGCTTTGTGATCTCCGCGTGACGATCACGAAATGCGCAGGACTCCCTGGTGCATCCTGGAGTGTCGTCTTTAGGATAGAAATACAGGACGACGTTTTTTCCCTTGAGCTCGAACAATTTTACAGTCGAACCGTCCGTTGCCTTCAACGAAAACGCGGGAGCTTTGGACGCAGCTTCAATCCAGTCTGCCATTGGCATCTCTTTCAATATGTCCAGGTTTGACGTATGACGCGACTCAAGTCCCGTCCGGGTAGTATTGGTTGGTACTGTAGTTACTCTTGCGGCTTACGCAGCGACTCTTTCAGGCTGATGAAATCCGACAACAAGAAAATGACAGTGATGAACGCCAACAGGATTTCAGTCATCGTAATGAACTTCGCTGGTACCGTCTGCGGGGTGACGTCGCCATATCCGAAGAACGTAAAATTCAGCGTACTGACGTAAATAAACTCGAAGACAGTTTCGAATTGCGTTGGTAATTGCAACGCAATGCTGAAACTGGCAGGATTGACCATGTGCAGGCAATGAAAGTCGAGTCCAAATGACAGGATAATCTGGATCATGTTGACCAGCATCAACATCATAAAACGATGATACGCCAGATTGCATCGAGTCGCGTCAGCCAGCTGGCGGATGTTCTCCGCGCCAAAAAATGCGGTCTTGCACAGACTGATCAGGATCAGAAGTGGCACCGAAAATCCAGGCGAAAGGCCTAAGTTCAGAATCTCCAGGAACGCGATCCATAATCCGACAATGCCGGAGAACTCAATGAGGTTCCGAAAGACCATAATTTGGCTTTTAACGTGTGATAAATGCCACGATGATAGACGAAGTGCGCATTACTTTCCGAGGTTCTACGTTCGTCAGCAAGTCACTCGCTGGCTGATTCCTGGTTTTCCCGGCGCACAAAAAAGCCAGATGCGCAAATAAAGTCAACGCGGCATCCCCGCCCGGTTGCTTCACTTGCGCCTCTGGCTCTTAACGAGGCGCATTGAATCAGCGATCCGTGTCCGACGGTCGTTCGGGCTCGGGAAGCTTTGTCCCAGCCGCCACGATTTCCTGCCGGAGCACGCGAACGTCGGCCGGAGCTTCGATCGACAAGCGAACGCGCCCACCACGAACTTCCGTGACGGTGACACGAATACCACCCGCAATCTGAATCGATTCTCCAATTTTTCGACTTAGAACAAGCATCGTGCAGGTTCCTTAAAAAACTCCGAACTCAAAAAACCTTATACTTCGAAAACCACTACTACCTGCAAAGTACTGAAAAATCTGTCTGCAAATCTCCTGCGGCCTGAATTTGCCGAGCATGATTCTGTGCTGAAAGTTCCAGAACACTTTTTCAACGATGATCCCCGTGAACCATTCCTGCAAAGACCGCCGGTCTGTTAAGGTCAGTTCGCAACTTAGATGCAAATATCATGCTAATATCGCGACAATCCGCATGATCACACCTGTCTACGTATTAGGTAGAGATCGGTTTTAGGCTTTCTGTTCAGAAAAAATTGCAGTTTGTAGAGAAATTCTTGAATTTCGAGACAGTCGAAAACTTCGGGGTCGACTCACGATGTGCGACCACCGTGCCCATGGAGCATGTGTTAAAATTTCGAGGGAAAAGTCACTCTTGCAGCAATTTGCCGTAATGCATGATCAATTGTGCAACGCCAGATCACAACGCCTTCGCCGGTCTGCCAAAAAGACGGTTCAATTCGACCCGACACGATTCGACTCTTCGTCCCAAAGACGTAAACTGTTTAACTTTAGCCACTTGCAACACGCCTCAGCCAGGCGGCACAGGGTTTGCAATTCGCGAATCCAATCCAGATGACTCTGCCACTCTGTGCAAAGATCGACTCCGATCCTGCGCCGATTGGCCTGTAGTAAATATCCTGAACCGTAATCACAGAGTTGAAAGTTTGAGGAGAAGCCGTGGCTAAGTTGCTGACGTTTGACGAAGAGGCGCGTAAGAGCCTGCTGTCCGGCGTGACGAAATTGTCTAAAGCCGTTTCCAGCACGTTGGGACCTCGCGGTCGCAATGCCGTGCTCGACAAAGGCTGGGGCGCACCAAAGGTGACCAAGGACGGCGTAACTGTCGCAGAAGACATTGAGCTGGAAGATCCTTACGAAAACGTCGCCGTGCAGCTGGTCAAGGAAGCCGCCAGCAAGACCAACGACGTTGCTGGTGACGGTACAACCACTGCAACCGTGCTAGCCGAAGCATTGTTTCGCGCCGCTTTGAAGTACATCGCCGCTGGTGTTGACGCAATGGCTTTGAGTCGTGGTGCCAACAAGGCTGTTGCTTCCGTGATTGAATCCTTGGGCAAAATGTCAAAGCCTGTGAAGGCGACAGATCGCGACGCGATTGCCAAGGTGGCATCCATCGCTGGCAACAACAATCCAGAAATCGGCGAGATTCTGGCTGACGCATTGATGAAGGTTGGTAAGGATGGTGTGATCACCGTCGAAGAAGGCCGCCACGTCACGACGGAAGTTGAACTTGTCGAAGGCATGCAATTTGATCGTGGCTATCTTTCACCTCACTTCATCACAAATGAAGATGAGCAGGAAGTTGTATTCGACAACTGCCGAATTCTGCTTCACGAAGAAAAGATATCCAGCGCAAAACAGATGGTGCCTTTGTTGGAAGCAATCTCCAAGGGCGGCGTGCCTTTGTTGATTATCGCTGAAGACGTCGAAGGCGAAGCATTGGCAACTTTGGTTGTCAACAAAATGCGTGGCATCGTAAAAGTGGCTGCTGTAAAGGCTCCTGGTTACGGCGATCGCCGCAAGGCGATGATGGAAGATATCTCTGTCCTCACAGGCGGCAAGGCATTCTTCAAAGACCTCGGAATCAAGCTGGAAAATGTGCAGCTGTCTGACCTCGGCAAAGCGAAACGCGTTCGCATCGACGCCAACAAGACGATCATCGTCGAAGGTGGCGGCAAGAAGGCTGACATCACAGGTCGCGTTGAGCAGATTCGTCGCGAGATCGAAGGAACTGACAGTGAATACGATCGCGAGAAGCTGCAGGAACGCCTGGCAAAGTTGGCTGGTGGCGTCGCTCAGATCAACGTCGGTGCTGCTACCGAAACGGAGATGAAAGAACGCAAAGACCTGATCGACGACGCTCTTGCGGCGACGCGAGCGGCTATCGAAGAAGGTATCGTGCCCGGCGGCGGAGTTGCATTACTGCGGTGTGCTGCAGGTCTTGACGAACTGTCACTGAAGAACGACGAAGGATACGGCGTTGAACTTGTTCGTGGCGTGTTGGAAATGCCACTTCGAATGATTGCTGAAAACGCTGGCCTCGACGGTGCCGTTGTTGCCAATCGAGTTAAGAAGGAAAAGAAGGTCAGCTTTGGTTACGACGCTCTGAACGACGTCTATGGTGACATGCTGGCATTCGGGGTGATCGACCCAACCAAGGTTGTTCGCACATCTCTGCAGAATGCGATGAGCGTTGCCACACTGCTGATGACCACCGACTGTATCGTTGTCAATGAGCCTAAAAAGGCTGAAGACGAGCACCATGACGATCATCATCATGATGGTGGCGGCGGCGGTATGGGAGGAATGGGAATGGGTGGTATGGGAGGAATGGGCGGTATGCCTGGGATGATGTAATCCTTCACAAACGCATCATAAAAAAAGTCGGACGGGACTCCAGTCCCGTCCTGACACTAAAAAACAGGATGTGCCTGTAGGCCCGTCCTGACCTAACACTAACAAGATCCACAATCACATAACACTCCGAGCGCTGCTCGGAATTTTCGGAGTTGAATCTTATGAAAATCAATCCTCTTGATGACCGTGTTGTTGTTCGTCCAAACGAAGCTGAAGAAACCACTGCTGGTGGGATCGTATTGCCAGATGCCGCTAAAGAAAAGCAGCAGCGTGGCACTGTGATGGCTGTCGGTCCAGGCCGTATGCTGGACAGCGGTGAGCGATCACCGATCAGCGTTAAAGTCGGCGATCAGGTTTTGTTTGGCAAATACGGCGGAACAGAAATCGAGATCGACGGTGAAGAAGTTAAGATCCTGCGCGAGAGCGACATTCTGGCAAAGCTGGTTTAGTCAGCATTTTTGGTAACGCAGGAAGGCCTGACATGGCCGTCCTACATAGAATTTCTCTCGCATACATCTCAAAAATCATTGCAGCGTCTGAACCGCTGAAGGAGCCTTAGAAGTGGCAAAGCAACTATTGTTTGATGATAGAGCCCGACTCAAGCTGCAACGTGGCGTTGAGACGCTGGCAAAAGCTGTCGCAGTGACGATGGGGCCAACTGGTCGCAATGTGATTATCGATAAGAGCTTCGGTAATCCAGTCGTCACGAAAGACGGTGTGACTGTCAGTAAAGAAGTGGAACTTGAAGATCCCTACGAGAACATGGGTGCCAAGCTGGTGAACGAAGTTGCCAGCAAAACCAGCGACACTGCTGGTGACGGCACTACGACTGCGACTGTTTTGGCGAGATCAATCTACGCTGAAGGTCTTCGTAGCATTTCTCTGGGAGCGAACCCGACGGTCGTTCGCAAGGGAATTGAATTGGCGGTTGCAGCAGCATTGAAGAGCATCGAGAAGCTGGCAAAGCCAGTTGAATCGAAACAGCAAATTGCTCAGGTTGGTGCGATTTCTGCAAACAACGACAAGGCGATTGGCGAAATGATTGCCAACGCAATGGAACGCGTCGGCCGCGACGGCGTGATCACTGTCGAAGAAGGCAAGGGCAATAGCACCACCCTGGAATTTTCTGAAGGCATGCAGTTCGATAAGGGCTATATCAGCCCTTACTTCGTAACTCAGGCTGAAGACATGAAGTGCGTTCTGGAAGACTGCCTGATTCTGATGTTCGAAAAGAAAATCAGCAGTCTGCGTGAATTCGTTCCATTACTTGAAAAGGTGGCTCGCACCGGCAAGCAACTGTTGATCGTTGCAGAAGATATCGACGGCGAAGCCTTAACGGCTTTGGTCGTCAACAAGCTTCGCGGCATTCTGAAGATTTGCGCTGTGAAAGCACCGGGCTTTGGTGATCGTCGCAAGGCAATGCTGGGCGACATGGCAGTTCTGACTGGCGGCACTCTGATTTCAGAAGATCTCGGGATCAAGCTGGAATCAGTTGAACTGTCACACATGGGCAGTGCTCGTCGCGTTGAAGTGACCAAAGATGACTGCACAATTATCGAAGGTGCAGGCAAACCAGCCGTCATCAAGACTCGTGTTCAGCAGATCCGTGATCATATCGAAAAGACCGACAGCGATTATGATCGCGAAAAATTTCAGGAACGTCTCGCCAAGTTGACCGGTGGTGTTGCGGTGATTTCTGTGGGTGCATCCACCGAAACAGAAATGAAGCAGACCAAGGCTCGTATGGAAGACGCATTGCACGCGACACGTGCAGCTGTTGAAGAAGGCATTCTTCCTGGCGGCGGCGTCGCGCTTCTTCGAGCCATTGACGCGGTCAAGGCTGTGAAAGCCACTGGCGACGAAGCAATCGGGGTTGGCATTGTCGCCCGCGCTCTGGAAGCTCCGGCTCGCACGATCGCCAGTAACTGCGGCAAAGATGGTGCAGTCATCGTTGATGAAGTTCGTCAGCTGAAAGGATCAATGGGCTACGACGCAGCAAAGGACGAGTACGTTGACATGCTGGCTGCTGGAATTCTGGACCCGGCAAAGGTTGTACGAAGCGCGCTGTCAAATGCCGCATCGATCGCCGGCCTGATGCTGACAACGCAGGTTTTGGTAACAAAATCAGAAAACGCAGATGGCGGCAAAACTACTGCTTCTGAAGGTGTCATTCGGTAGTTGATTCCGACATGACCAGCATTCGATTGGCGTCGGTCGGAACTGCGCTCCGCCTGGTCCGGCCGACAGTTAGAATTCGCGGGGCACCAGTGATGGTGTCCCGCGTTCGTTTATAGCTTACATTTCTTTGTGGTTTTGAAGATGGCAACGCAGCGTTGTTACTACGAAGTTCTCGGCGTGGTTCGCACTGCGTCTCCGGAAGAACTCAAGAGGGCCTATAAAAAACTGGCCATAAAACATCATCCGGACCGCAATCCGAATGATGATGAAGCAACGAATGCTTTCAAGGAAGCCGCAGAAGCTTACGAGATCCTGAACGACGCCCAAAAGCGCGCTCGTTACGATCAATTTGGACATGCGGGCGTCAAAGGAGCCGCAGGCGGTGGTGGCGGCTTCCACGACGTGAATGATATCTTTGGTGCGTTTGGTGATCTGTTCGAGCAGTTTGGAGGTGCTTCTCGCAGCGGACGTCGTTCCAGCGGCGGATCACGGGGCGAATCACTGCAGACAAAAATCCGCATCGATTTGACTGACGCTTTCAACGGCTGCAAACGTGAACTGCAGATTTCGCGGCATGAATCTTGTGACACTTGTCAGGGTTCAGGCTGCAAGCCGGGTACGTCGCCAAAGAAATGTGCGACTTGTGGCGGCCAGGGACAGGTTATTCAATCACAAGGATTCTTTAGATTCCAAACGACGTGTCCTGCGTGTCGTGGTCGCGGCACTGTGGTGAAAGACTCCTGCCAGGCATGTAATGGGCAGGGGCGGCTGATGAAAGAAGTCGTCCGAGAGATTACGATCCCCGCTGGTATCGATTCCGGCATGCAGATGTGCCTGCGTGGTGAAGGCGAAGCTGGCGTGAACGGCGGCCAGCGAGGCGATTTATTTGTTGACGTTGATGTTAAAAAACATCCTCTTTTTCAGCGTGAAGGGCAGGACTTGATGTACCGTCTGCCAATCACATTCGCTCAGGCAGCACTGGGGGCAGAGATTGAAATCCCCACATTGAAGGGGCCGGAAACCTTAAAAATAAAGCCGGGCACACAACCAGGCGAGGTCAATCGTCTCCGTGGATTTGGAATGCCAGATCCACGTGGCGGCAATAGCAAGACTGGAGATCTGCTGGTTGAGATTCAGGTTGAAGTGCCAAGAAGGCTGTCTCCTGAACAGGAAGATCTGTTGCGGAAACTTGCCAATACGGACCACAAGGACGTGATGCCTCACAGCACATCGTTCTTCGAAAAAGTGAAGAATTTCTTTTCCACTCAGGAAGAGTCACAAGCATAAGGATCTGGTGTTTCAATGTCACAGGCAGAACCAAACGAAACCAAACCTGAACATGCAGAAGACGCATCTGCAGAATCGCTCGCCGATGCGCTGGCTCAGGATACCGATTCACCACTGGCACACACGGCACTGCAGGCAAAGGTCGATGAATTACAGGATCGCATGATTCGCATGCAGGCCGATACGGAAAATTTTCGTCGTCGCGTTCAAAGAGAACAGGACGATGCGCGTAAATTTGAATCTATGCGAATTATTCGCGACATGCTGCCCGGAATGGATGGACTTAGCCGCGCGGTCAGCAGCGCGGAACAGACAGGCGATATGCAGACGCTGCTCAACGGCATCAAGATGGTCGCTCAGCAGTTTCGCGACATCCTGAAAGCTCACGCGGCCGAACCGATTGATGCTCTCGGAAAACCATTTGATCCAAACCAGCATGAAGCATTGACTCAGATCCCGACTGCGGATCATGAACCCATGACGGTTCTTCAGGTTGTTGAAATGGGCTATCGCCTGCATGATCGCGTTGTCCGTCCGGCCCGTGTCATCGTGTCCTGTGCTCCGCCTGCAGCATAACGCTGTTATACCTTTTTGTTTCGAGATGTGTCGTTATGCCAACCTACGAATACCGTTGCCACGCCTGTGATAACAAGTGGGAAGAGTTCCAGTCGATCAAAGCCGAACCGACGAAGAAATGCCCGAAGTGCAAGAAGTCAAAAGCCGAACGCATTATCAGTGCGGGAGGCGGAATCATCTTCAAGGGCTCAGGCTTTTATCAGACCGACTATCGAAGTGAGTCGTACAAGAAGGGCGCGGAAGCGGCTAAACAAGCCAGCGATTCTTCCAGCGCATCAACAACGGAATCAAAGTCAGACACAACGAAGTCTGAATCCAAACCCGCTGTGAAACCCAAGGAATAGTCCCGATTCAAAAGGGCGATTCGCAGTTTAGCGACAAGCCGCAGGCGTCAGTGTTTTCATGTCATTCGCCTACGGCTCGCCGTTAAAAGAATTTTGCTCGATAACCTGTGCATAGGTGTACGCCGACCTGGATCGTGTGCTTGTTAAATTCTTCTCCAGGGTCGTTTAAATCACTCTCATCAACTCTTTGTCCTGCAATCCTTATGGTCGCTGTGCCTCGGACTTCCCCATCGCCTCAACGATGAAGTTGAAGCAGAGTCGATTGTAATGATCGCCGTAAATCCCGTGTCGAGATGTCGGGTAAAACATCACTTCGAATCGGCGATCAGCTTTCTGCAGAGCGTTCACAAGCTGAATTGAATTTTCGGGATGAACGTTGTCATCCTTTAATCCATGCACGATCAACAGTCGTCCTTTAAGATCCGAAGCCGCCGAAACGACTGATGATTTCTGGTATCCGTCCGGATTCAGTTGCGGCGTGGACATGAAACGTTCGGTATAGATCGTGTCGTAGTTCGCCCAATCCGTCACCGG
>JAYVNW010000780.1:0-6718 GCA_043758225.1 Candidatus Kuenenia sp.
GGTCGCTCTACTCGTCGGTTAAGCCGCTGCCGAGGTACGCTGCGATTACGCGAGGATCGTGCTGAACTTCTGACGGCGTGCCCTTGCAGATCGTCACTCCGTGGTCGAGCACAATGATACGCTCGCAGATTTCCATCACCAATGGCATGTCATGTTCAATCAACAGCACTGCGACCTGAAACCGTTCGCGGATTTGCTGAATCGACTGCGCCAGCAGGATCTTTTCCTGAGGATTAAGTCCCGCAGCGGGTTCGTCCAGCAAAAGGACTTGTGGACGAGTTGCCAGGGCTCTGACGATTTCCAACTTCCGCTGATGACCATAACTCAGGTTACTGGCCAGTTCGTGGGCTCGATCCTGAAGTTCGAAAATCCGCAGCAATTCGTACGCTATTTCCTTGAGTAATGCTTCTTCACGACGATGGCCATTTGTTCGGAACAGCGTTGACCACAAGCCGTGTTCATTATGCAACTGGCCAGCAAGTCGCACATTGTCCAGCACCGTGAGGTCCGGGAACAGGCGAATATTCTGAAACGTGCGTGCAATGCCTGCGGCAGTGATTTCGTGTGGCTTGCACTTCTTCAGCCGGCGTGAACCAAGCTGAATTTTGCCACAGTCGGGCTCATAGACGCCAGTCAATAAATTGAAGACCGTCGTCTTTCCAGCGCCGTTGGGGCCGATGAGTCCAAACAATCCCGCCTTCGGCAACTGCAGCGAAAAACCATCGACCGCTTTGAGGCCACCGAACGAAATTCCGATCGCATCGATATCGAGTAATGCTGCTGAGTCGTTCTCAGGCGTCTTACTGTCTAAAGTTTTGGAGGTCGGCACGTTCATAACGTTGCCTCCTGTGACGGGGCATTTGCAGTGGCTTTCGCGGTTGCACGTCGCAATGGCCACATGTTCCAGATTTCATGAATCCCGAAGAGTCCCTGTGGACGCACGAGCATCATGATGATCAACAAAAGTGCGTACACGATCAGCCTGTACTGGTCAAAGTCGCGAAGGAACTCGGGCAATGCCGTCAGAATTCCGGCAGCGAGCATCACGCCAGTGATCGAACCACGACCTCCCAGGACTGTCATAATCACATAGTCGAATGAACGCTGAAAGCCAGCATCCTGTGGACTGATGATGACTCCCGCTTCGTGAGCAAACAGTCCTCCGGCCACACCAGCGAAGAAAGCGGCGATCACAAAGGCCAGGACTTTCTGTCGAGCGATATTCACTCCCATTGCCTGCGCGGCAATCTCGTCTTCGCGGATTGAAATCATCGAACGCCCCAGACTGGAACGCTTCAGACGATACGCGGCAACGATCGTGACCGTTAGAATCGTGTACACCCAGAACAGGTTCGTGTATTTTGGCACACCTCCAAATCCCAGCGCACCACCCACAGGCGGTGGAATCAGCTGCGACAAACCGCCCTCTTTCAGAGCATCCACTTTATTGATAACGCGGCCAGTTTGCTGCAGAACGACTCGAGTGATTTCTCCGAACCCAAGCGTCACAATAGCAAGGTAGTCACCACGCAAACGCAGTGAAGGAAGTCCCACGACATATCCGGCACCAGCGGCCAGCACGCCGCCCATGATGCACGACGACACAAACAACAATTCGCCGCTTCCCAGCAGGCCGCCGTGTGTTTTGACGTCGCCCCAGATGCACATGGATCCATAGTACGTGATAAACGCCGCGAGATAACCGCCCAGCGTCATGAAGCCAGCATGGCCGATCGAAAACTGTCCCGTCATGCCGTTTACGATGTTCAGCGACACAGCCATGACGATGGCAATGCCAATGTCCATCACGACGCGGGCGTAATAAGCGTTAACGATCTTCGGCAGTCCAAAATGCAGCGTCAATGCGACTGCAATTCCAATCGCCAACGGCAGCAGCCCCGTGAGAGTATTGCGAACGGCTCCACCTGCTGAATCTGATGATCCCGCCAGCGGAGATGCGCTATTCTCCGACGACTTTGCGTAATCTGATTTCTGTGGTGTCGTCATGATCAGACCTTCTCCCGCAGGGGCGTGCCAAGCAAACCGCTGGGCTTCACAAGAAGAATCACAATCAATAACGCAAATACATAAACGTCACGGTAAGCAGATGAAATATAGAATGCTCCGAACTGCTCCACAAAAGCAATCACAAAGCCTCCCAGGACCGCACCGCGAACATTGCCAATGCCACCGATCACTGCCGCGACAAACGCCTTCAGGCCTAAAAGCACCCATGTCGCATGCGCCGGTTGATTCATGCTGGTGTACTTCATTACTAACAGGAATCCTGCAGCAGCAGCAAGGACGGACCCCAAAACGAAAGTAAACGAGATCACTCGATCGACAGGAATACCCATCAACGCCGCAGTGTCTGTGTTGAACGACACCGCTCGCATGGCAACACCCAGCTTCGTGTGGAAAACCAGATACTGCATCAACAGCATCAGGATTGTGGCGAGCGAAAAAATCACCACATCGATCAGTCCGATGACGACACGCTGAGCCGACTCACCTTCTCCGAATGAGAACGAAACCAGCTCCAGATTTGGCATCAGCTGAGGCATGCTTTGAGGACTTGCCCCAAAGACGAAGCTTAGCTGACCAAAGTTCTGAAGCAACAAGGAAACTCCGATGGCCGTGATCAGCACATTCAGTCTTGGAGCACGTCTCAACCTGCGATATGCAAGTCGTTCAACAGCGAACCCCACAATTCCACACAGCACCATTGCCGCGAGCATCACAACAGCAGACACCCAGAACGGCGGCGGGGCTTTGAGATTGAGCGGATCAAGCCCGATCGCCGGCAGAATCCAGACCGCCAGCTTGTAGCTGCTCCATGCGCCCAACACGACAATATCGCTGTGGGCAAAATTGATGAATTTCAAAATCCCGTAAACCATCGTGTAGCCCAACGCGATCAGTGCGTACAGGCTGCCGATGGCAAGGGCTGTGATGAGAGTTTGAACGAAGTCTGACATTAGATTGTGATTGATTTATCAGAACGGCGGCAGTAAGCTCTCGTTCCGGGGCTCCAGCCCTGGAACGCTTTGCCCCGGAGGCTCCTGCCTCCACAACTTTGCCGGGAGGCAGGAGCCTCCGGGACAGTGTGTTCCGAGGCAAGAGCCTCGGAACAAGGACGTCATGCTGGGTGTGTCACTACGGCTTGATAGTTGAAACATACTTTGGCTTACCGTCTTTCATCTCCAAAATCACAGCCGGCTTAACCGCATTCCGTTCTGCATCGATGGAAATACTTCCAGTGACGCCGTCGAAGTCTTTGGTCTTCGCCAGTTCAGCTGCCAATGCTTTACCATCAAGCGATTCAGAACGCGCCATGGCTGCAAACAGGATTCGTGCGGCATCGTATCCCAGCGCGGCAAGGCCATCGGGAATCTGCTGATGACGGACATTATATTTTTTAATGAAGTCCTGAACGCGTGGATTTTTATCCTCGTGCGAGTAATGATTGGAATAGTAGCAACCATCAATCGCACTACCGGCAATCTCGCCCAGCTTTGATGAGTCCCAACCGTCGCCGCCAAGAAACGGAACCGTCAGTCCCAGCTTGCGGGCCTGCAGGATCACGTTGCCTGCGTCGGTGTAATATCCCGGCAGAAAGACGACGTCAGGTTCACTGCTGCGAATTGCCGTCAGCTGAGCGGAGAAGTCCTGATCGCCGGCTTGGTACGTTTGCCTGCTGACGATTTTTCCACCCAACTTTTCGAATGCCTTTTCGAATTCTTCCTGCAGGCCAACTGAATAGGGCGAAGCCTGATCGGTGAGAATGGCGGCGTTCTTAGCACTGATCGGTTCATATTCAGTCGCAAACTTTGCACAGACCGAACCTTGAAACGGATCAATGAAGCAGACACGAAAAATCATATCTCCGATTTCCGTTACCTGCGGATTTGTCGATGACGGACTTATCATCGGAATGCCGGCATCCTGACAAACGGGAGCTCCTGCCAATGACAACTTGGAAGCAACTTCGCCAAGGACTGCCACAACCCCGTCGTTCGTAGTCAAACGCGTGACAGCAGTACCAACTTCGCGAGCGTCACCCTTGTCGTCGTATGTAATCAGGCGAATCTTCTTGCCGTTGATCCCACCAGCTTCGTTGATTTCATCGACGGCCAGCTTGATCCCATTGTCGGTCGATTGCCCAAACGTGGCTTCAGATCCTGTCATGGAACCGAAGTGACCAATCAGAATCTCGTTCGAAGCATTTTCGCTCTGCTTACAACCGCCTGCCGTGATTGCGAGCAGCAGGCATTGTGCGAGCAGCATCCGTCGTCGAGTAATTTGAAACGTCTTGCAGGTCATCGAAATCATCCTGTTTTCAGAACTCAACGATCAAAGAATCTTTGGAGTCGTGCCACGTAATTTTCGCAGCATTGCGAATGTATCGACAAGGGGAAAAGAATCACATTCTGTTACCACAAAAATCATACATTGCAGCCCATTTTCCAAAAACATCGACAAGGGCTGAAAGCCCTTGACCCAAAGGAGCTTACCGACTCGTTGCCAATTCGGCGCTCACGTTGTTCGCTTTCTGTGAGATGCACGCACCGTGCGCGGATGTTACTATGAAAACACTAACGCACCAACGACGACAAAGAAGTGATGCCTGTGGATTCCCGATTGATCAGAGGTTCACCAAACGCTTTGCCAATCGACCAGCCCCAATAGCGCGCTCGGTCTCGAATGTCATCAATCACAGTTGGGAAATCCAGCTTGCGTCCGATGATCAGCTGACTCTCATACGCTGCAATGGCTTCCATCTTGGTGTCGATCTGTGATGAAATATCCATCACGATCGATGGTGTCGGATGAATTCGCAGGTGAATGCTGAAGTAGTGCAGCAATAATGGAGGCCAGAATGGATCGCCGTCCATATCGGATCGACTGAGCTTCGCCCAGAATCTGGCGTCATCGCAAAGGCTACTGGTTGCCACATGATCCGGATGCGCATCCTGCCAGAAGGGGGCAAGAATGATCTGTGGTCGAACGGTCCGAAAGATCTCCGCCAGTTTTCGCCGCGCTTCCAGCGTCGGTTGCAGGCTGCGATTGGGAAGATCCAGATTGCTGCGCCACGTGAGGCCAAGAATCTCCGTGGACTTTTGCGTTTCCTGACGGCGGATTTCAAGGGAGCCGTGCGGCGTCGGTTCTCCGGACGTCAACTCAATCACGCCGACGCGCAGATTCTGCTGAAGAGAAACGGCGATTGTGCCGCCTACGCTGATTTCCGCATCGTCGGGGTGTGGGGCAATGACAAGGATGTCAAGTGGCTGCATGAAGTCCTCTGGGCGCAGGTTGGTCCGGGGCTAAACTTCTGGTCGTGACGAAGTGTGACATGCCTCTTCTGCCAAGTCAGCGCATACGGCATAACATTGTGCAGGATTTTTCGATGATTCGATCGCAATTAATGTTACTTGTTGCCAGCCTGATGGTCTTCCAGGTGACGGGCTGCTCCACGATTGAATCATGGCGATCCCCCGATCGCAAGATCGCTCACGACAAGAAGTCGAACGCTCAAGACGTCAGCGACGATGAGGATGTCGAGGAAGAGGAAGAAGAAACTGAAGATCCATGGAAATTCGTCGGCGACCAGGGGCGGGCCGGAATGGATCGCGAAGAAATCCCTGATCCTTGGTTTGGAAAGCATCTTTATTCCCAGAAGGCTCGGGATATCGAACGCAATCTAGGCTTCGTTCATTGATCGTTGCGAATGAAGCCCCGGAAAGCTGAGCCCGGAAACTCGAAACTAAAAAAGAGTGAAAATTGCTGCTTTGATCATGTACTGCCGGCGCTTTCGATCGTCAATTCGGGCGAAATTTTCGTCTGGACACAAATTTGCAAATCCGATAAACCACCGGCAGATTCTGCGAGTTCCTGCGGTCAACCCGCATGGATTGCTGGTTTTGCGACTCTTGTGTGTTCGCCCCTGAGTTTTCAGTGAGGTAAAGCAGAGTTGCCAGCGTCCGGTCGCAGAGCCTGACTTTCTTGAGGTCAGGTGTTTTCGTAGTTCGTTGCAGGAAACCGACAGGATGTCCAGGTTCCCCCTCAAATTCGCCACGCCATTTTCGATGCTTGCTCTTGTTGGCTGCATGTATCCGCCAATGTATCAGCAAGGACCGTACGGCCAGCAAATGTATGCGCCACAAGGAAACTTTGCGCAGCCAGGCACGATTGTTGTGCCGCCATCGAATGCGCCACTTTATACGCCTGGCGGATCGACCTACAGCAATCCAACAACACCAGGGACTACAAATCCAACGGATTCTTTTGGGAAGCCAGCCCAGCCTGGTGATGGTCGATATTTCGGCCCTGGTGAGGACAAAGTGCCGCCACCAAAGGACGCTGAACCCGGTACTGACAACAAGCCACCATTTGCTGGTGATCTGATTTTAGACCCTTGAACCAATCGCATTTTTTTTTTTGCAGATTTGCTGAGATGATGCCGCGCAAGAGTTCGCGAGTCCCTCGTAACCTTGCGGATGAGTCGATTGCTCTTGCTAATCTCTCCCGTTATCGTGGAGAAACTGGAGAAATAACCATAAAAATGACCGCTGTATTTATGGCCGTACCAGAAGGCTACATTGGTTTTGTCGAGGAGTTGCCGGGGGCTAATACTCAAGGTGAGACTTTGGACGAGACTCGCGAAAATCTCGTCGAAGCTGTGCAACTTGTCCTAGCTGCCAACCGAGAATTGGCTGAA